>JAKUUF010000051.1 GCA_022448705.1 SAR324 cluster bacterium
CGTAGTAGCCTATCCTGCACCTGAAACAGGAGATGGAGTCGCCCTTGAAATTGTACGGCCTTTATTGCTGAATGATCCAAGGTTATTGCCGCTGAGGATCCCTATAACCTTTTCTCCTTTACCTGCACAGCACGCCTACGATCTGTCAGCAAAGCTTTTGGAGCATGAACTGGAATCTGGTAATTCTGTTGCAGTCATCTGCGAGGGAGATCCATTTTTTTATGGTTCATTCATGTATATATTTGAAAGGCTTTCAGAACGATACAAAACTGAAATAATTCCTGGAGTTTCTTCACCAATGGCATGTGCGGCTGAACTGAAGACACCGCTTGTTTCACGCAATGAAATTTTGACCATTTTGCCGGCACCCCTTGAAGAGGCCGAGCTTGAACAGCGTCTTTTGAACACGGATGCTGCAGCCATAATCAAAGTTGGCAGGCATCTACCTAAAATCCGTAGGGTACTTAGGCATTTGAGACTGGAAAAATATTCGCTTTATATTGAGCACGCAACTATGAATAACCAGAAAATTATTCAACTGGATAAAATTGATTCACAAAAAGTTCCTTATTTTTCAATGGTACTTGTACGAAAAATTAGGGAACGTGAAAGTACTGGTGTCAGATGAGTCAGAGTACAGCAGTATTTTGTCTGGGTGTCAGCGCCTTTCCCGTTGCAAAAAAAATAGCCACATTTCTGGATGCAGAACTGCACGGAAAGACCGGCCGAATTTCACAGGCCGATGTTTTTTTCAGTGACGCAATGGAGCATTTGTCCAAGTTGTTTCAGGATGGAATCCCAATAGTAGGAGTGTGCGCCTCTGCAGTATTGATTAGGGGAGTTGCAAAATCAATCAGTGACAAGAAAACAGAACCTGCTCTGGTTGCTGTTGCAGAAGACGGGAGCGCTGTAGTACCTTTGCTTGGTGGACACCACGGTGCAAATGATATGGCACGAAAAATTTCTGAACTTTTGGGAGTAGATCCAGCAATTACTACTTCAGGAGATATAAGGTTTGGAATTTCTCTTGATGAGCCGCCAGAGGGTTTTGTTCTGGCAAATCCGGAGGATGTAAAAGAATTTTCCGTAAGTATGCTGGCCGGTGAGTCCTTAATGATTTCTTCAGATGAAAATCATTCCTGTCTTGATTATGTGCGGGGAAACAAAACTATAGGCTCAGATCACAAACAGGTTTTTTATAACTGGCTGAAGGTCAGTAATTTACCTTTTTCTGCATTTGAAAATTTGCAAATATCCCTGACCAGTAAGGCTGTCTCAGGGAACAAAGAACATCTGGTTTACCACCCTAAAACCATTGCCGTAGGTGTAGGGTGTGAGCGCGGAACTGACCCGGAAGAGCTAATTTCGCTTGTTAGGAATACTTTGAAAAAAAACAAGATAGCTCCTGAAAGTGTGGCTGCAGTTGTATCAATTGATTTGAAATCAGATGAACCCGCAATCCATGCATTGGCTGAAAAATTTACAGACAAGCCTGTAGAATCCATCCCTGCAAGATTCTTTGATGCTGCAGCATTGGAAGAACAAACACCAAAACTGCAGAATCCTTCAAAAACGGTTTTTAAGGAAGTCGGTTGTCATGGTGTGGCTGAAGGTGCTGCTTTGGCTGCAGCAGGTAAGTCCGGAAAATTGGTAATACCCAAAATAAAATCCAAACATGCTACTTGTGCCGTTGCACAGTCTGACGAATTGATTGATCCTCAAAAAACAGGAAAGTCTCAGGGAACTTTATTTATAGTAGGTACAGGACCTGGGTCACCAAAATGGAGGCTTCCAGAAGCTGAAGAAATGCTTAAAAATTCAAGTGACTGGGTGGGCTATGGTCTATATTTGGATTTGATTGCTGATTTAAATAAAAACCGATTCGGCAAGGAAAAGCACAGACTGCACAGATTTGAGCTGGGACAGGAAGAAAAAAGGGTGCGACATGCATTGAATTTGGCTGCTCAGGGAAAAATAGTGGCTTTGATATCATCTGGAGATCCTGGAATTTATGCTATGGCAACTTTGGTTTTTGAAATGCTGGAACGCACTGATACTGAACCAGATAAGCATTCGGAGTGGAGTAGAATAAGGGTTGTGTCAACACCAGGAATTAGTGCAATGCAGGCTGCGGGAGCACTTGCAGGAGCACCTTTGGGACATGACTTCTGCAGCATTTCTCTCTCAGATTTGCTTACACCATGGGATACAATAAAGAGTAGAATTATTGCTGCTGCTAAAAGTGATTTTGTAATAGCTTTTTATAATCCAGTTTCAAGCAAACGTATTAATCAGCTGTCTGAAGCTCACGAAATTCTCTTGAAACACCGCAGTCCTGATACTCCTGTGATTCTGGCACATAACCTTGGACGTAGTGGAGAGCGGGTAAATGTTGTCACCCTTGCATGCATGGAGCCTGCTGAAGTAAATATGCTTACGGTTGTAATTGTAGGATCCAGTCAATCAAAAAAAATTCAGCTCCCAAACGGAGTGGTCAGGGTGTACACGCCTCGCGGATATCATAAAAAACAGGAAACTGAAAAAACCTTACCAGTTTGCTGAAAAACATCATCATAAATAACACTTCCTTAAAGTTCAGCATCTTGATATCCGAACTTATTCAAATGGTCATAATGTATTTTTTTGAGAGCGAATGAATGAAGTAGAACTCCTTGTTGACTCTGGAACATTGCTTGGTGAGTGTCCGGTCTGGGATGTGAAAGAAAATGTTCTTTACTGGATTGATATAGACGGGCATAAAATAAATTGTTACGATCCTTCATCTTGTAATAATGAAACCAGGAAGTTGCCTTTCAAAGCAGGATCTCTTGCAATTCGAAAGCAAGGAGGTCTTTTATTGGCGATGTCTAATGGATTTTACAATTATGATTTTAAAAACGAAATTTTGGAATCTAGAGAGTGTGATCCTGAGCCAGACAGGAAAGACAATAGGCTCAATGACGGCCGCTGTGACCCAGATGGACGTTTCTGGGTGGGAAGCATGAACGACTTGAGACGGATACAGGGACAATATGAAGGGAACCTATACTGCTATCATCCTGATGGAGAATGTGTTTCCCAAAATTTACCTGTGGGTGTAGCTAATGGCTTGGCATTTAGCCCGGATGAACGTTATATGTTTTTTGCTGATACAATGCGCGAGACAGTGTGGCGGTTTGATTATGACAAGGACCAGGGAAAAATCCTGAATCAGGAGGTATTCCTGAATCTAAAAAACTTGTCCGGCAAACCGGATGGTGCATGCGTGGATGCAGATGGATGTTATTGGCTGGCTCATATCTACGGCTGGAAAGTGGCACGTTACACTCCTAAAGGTAAACTTGACAGGGAAATTCAGCTCCCATTCCCCAAGCCAAGTATGTGTGCCTTTGGAGGTTCAAAACTGGATACACTTTTCATCACGTCGATTTCCACTAAGCATGACAAATCAAACGGAGAAAACAAATATTCAGGCGGTTTGTTTGCAGTCAATCCCGGAGTCAGTGGTATACCGGAACCCAATTTTTTGGGATAAAGATTAACATAATCAAATATATATGAATAAATAGGTCAATTATTCCATGAAAGTATTTTAAAAAATTGTCTATGAATTTAACAGAATCCAAATTATTTATTTTGTTGATTGAAAAGGTTTTGGAGATTCATTCTTTTATTGATTTGCATTTCAGTTAACAGATGACAGTACATTTTATCGGAGCAGGACCAGGCGCTCCTGATTTGATTACAATTCGTGGTCGAGAACTTATTGGCAAGTGTCAGGTTTGTCTTTACGCAGGTTCTCTGGTTCCTGAAGAATTAGTAGCGTTTGCTCCAGAAGGGGCACTTGTTAAAGATACTGCTCCAATGAACTTGAATGAAATAATAGATGAAATAAGAGACGCACATGCTGAAGAAAAGGATGTGGCCCGAGTGCATTCTGGTGATCCGTCCATTTATGGCGCAATAGCCGAACAAATGCGGATGCTTGATAAGCTTGGTATTCCTTATGATGTAACTCCGGGAGTGCCATCCTTTGCAGCTGCAGCAGCAGAACTTAAACAGGAACTGACTTTACCGGAAGTCAGCCAGACCATTATTGCCACTCGTACCGCTATGCACGCCTCTGAAATGCCGGAAGGTGAGGAGCTGGTAAAACTTGGCGCCAGCGGCGCCACAATGGCAATTCATTTATCAGTTCGAAATCTTAAACATGTTCGGGATACGCTTATTCCACATTACGGAACTGATTGTCCGGTTGTTGTTGCATATCGTGTCTCGTGGCCGGATCAAAAGTTTATTCTAGGCACACTTGAAGACATATATCAAAAGGTCCGTGATTCCAAGATCAGCCGGACTGCATTGATTCTGGTTGGCAGGGTTTTTGGCAGTCAGGATTTCCGGGACAGCTCACTTTATGATCCGGAGCATGTACATGTTTTGAGACCAAAGAAAAAAGTATTGAAAAAGTAGCCATTGTTTTCCTTCCTAACTGCTTATACATAAAAGCTAATTATAAGTTCCGCATAAGCCTTACATAATTACCTTAAAAACTTTTTCCATGCTTCAAAGGTTAAATCTTTACTTTGAAACCTTACCTGAAAGGCTGCGTCCATGGCGCTGGTGGGTAGTAGTACTTTACGTTGCACTGATGGCGTTTCTGGCAGCAGGGATCCCCCGTTTTGCTTTCACATGGGCAAATGATGATATGTTTGGGAAAGATGATCCTGTACAAATCTCTCTAGACAGAATCAAGGAGATGTTTGGAGGGAATGTGGTACTGGGAATGGCTTACTTGCCTGTGGATGGTAATCTGTTTTCAGCAAGGAGCCTGGGCGCTTTGAAGTACGTTCATGAAGTGCTTGATAAGGAATCAATCCGCGCCGAGAATGATCCTGAAAATCCGCTTGGATTGCTCTCTGAAGCAGAATCATTGATCAATGTAACCTACATTGAAACTTTAGGTGACAGCGTAAGATTTCGGGATTTCATTGGTGATAAGCTTCCTGTCAGTCAGGAACAAAGCCTATTATTATATCAGCAGGCAATCAATGAACCTGAATATCCAAGAGTTTTGATCGCTGATAATCAAAATTATGGAATGCTTTTACTACGTACTGATTTAGATGCAATTCCTATTGAGGAAGATGATACCGAAGTACTTGAAGGTTTTGATGAAAATGATGCCAGTTCTAATGATAATCAGGAGATTCAGTTTGTTGAACACGGACTTGAAGATTATGCTGAATTTGAAAAAACCGTCTGGAATCTTCTCAGAGAGGAACGTTTTAGTAAGGACCTGGTATTTATGCATCCTAGCTGGGGTGCTTTTTACCAGAACGATGTCTGGGCTGCAGAATATCAGCGTGCACTAGTAATTTCAATGATCTTCTGCCTGCTAATTACAAGCTTACTTCTTGGGTCTTTAAGAGCAGTTGTATGGCCAATACTTATTTTTATGTCAAGCATTGTTGGGGTTCTAGGACTTGCTGGATGGACAGGGTGGCCGATAGACCTGACACTATATATTGCATTTGGACTGGTAAGTGTAGCAGCCATAGCAGACGTAATGCATGTAATGTCAGGATACCTGTTTTTTTATCAGAAGGGGCAGCCTCATCAGCAGGTGATGTGTTCTGTTTTCAGTAAAACGGGGCTCGCATGCCTGCTTACTAGTGTGACTACGTCCATAGGTGTTTTTTCTCTATTTTTTATCAATCTGCGTGTAATCCAGACAATGGGGCTTCTAAGCGGAATCGGGGTACTGTTTGCGTTCATACTTACAATTATACTGCTGCCTATCCTGTTGAACTGGTTTCCTCCACGTCCTTCCAGAAGAGGGAATGATACTAAAGTTACATTTATCCAGAGGGCAGTACAGAGTTTTCTTAAGCGCATAGAAAAATTGATTTCGGTTTATCCTAAAATAGTAATTGTATTTTTTGCTGTTGGAGGAATACTGCTGGTTATTGGTATGACTCGAATTGAAATCGATACAGTATTTTCTGAGTATTATCCTCCTGAATCACCTGTACGCAAGACAATCAATCTGATGGATGAACAATTCTTAGGTACTGAAAACATGGAGATTTTACTGGAAACTAAAACTGAAGGATCTTTCCGCGATCCAGAGATGCTACATGCCTTGGAATCAATAAAAACGTGGCTTGAGATACGCTATCCGGAATTGGTTACTTACAACTGGACAATGAACAATCAGCTGAAGCAGACTCACAAAAAGCTGATGGGATCAGACGAAGAAGCTTATAAGATCCCGGAAAGCACTGAGCTGATCTCTCAGCTGTTGCTTTTAATAGAAGGCGGAGATTATGAGGACCTCGAGAGAGTGGTTTCAATTGATTACGCTAATGCCAGGATGAGTGTTTCACTAAAAACTATAGGCTCTAAAAAGTCAGTTGAACTGATAAATGTGGTACAGCCTGAATTAGAACGTATTATTGCGCCACTGAAAAAGAGATACCCAAGTCTCAAAATCACAGTTACTGGAAGAGTTGGAGCTTGGGCCAGAGTATTTGATGCAATCAGCTGGTCACAGATTCGCAGTTTCGGCATAGCTTTCCTGATTATTTCATTGATCATGATAGGCATTTTCGGATCACTGAGACTGGGTCTAGTCTCTGTTGTACCAAATACATTCCCGATGCTGATAGTGTTTGGACTTATGGGCTGGCTTGGATTTAAGCTTGATACTACCACACTCATGACCGCACCAATCATCATAGGCGTTGCGGTAGACGATACAATTCATTTTCTCACCCATTACCGGCTTTCTCTGCTTCGTGGATCAAGCATTTCTGAAGCAATAGGTTCCACTCTTCATGAGGTTGGTCAAGCAATTGTTTTCACCACCTTGATCCTAATGTCTGTATTCCTTTGTTTCATTCCGGTAAACAATGTAGGCGTCTCGCGCTTCAGCATTCTAGCTTTGATTGCAGTACTCTCTGCACTCGTCACAGACTTGCTATTGCTTCCTGCGCTGTGTAGGGTCTTCAAGGTCCGTCTATGAGACAAATAATGGTTTACTAAAATTTTGATTCCACAGCCATTTTTCTGCGTGATTATCTGGCAAGAGATTTTCTAATTATGCTTTTAATTATAAGAGCAATGCAGATTTACCCAGTCAACTGCTTCATTAACTGTTTGGCATGACTTCGCAGTGATCATTTCTGGACGCCTTACCATCAACACAGGAATCTTAAAATACCTTGCCGCTTCAATTTTTGCATAGGTTGAAATACCTCCGCTGTTTTTTGCAACAAGCATTGAGATCTTGTGCTTTTTAAGAAGCTTAATTTCGTTTTCCAGAGTATACGGTCCTCGATCCTTTAGAAACGTTGCTTGAGGCCATTCAGAAACAAGTTCAGGTTCTTCAACTGTACGCACCAGGAAGTGATAATTGAGGGAGTTTTGAAATAACCACAATTCCTTATTGCCTGTGGTCAAAAAAATTGATCCCGTTGAAAAAAGGGAGCCAGTTTTTTTTTCAACATTTTTCAGGTATTTAACTGCATTTTTCAAACTTGAGACCTCAATCCACTGGTCTTTACTATGTTTAACCCATGGCGGTCTGTTTAATACTAAGAATGGTAGTGCTAAATCTGACGAGGCGAGAAGAGCGTTTTTGCTTATATTTTCAGCAAACGGGTGTGTTGCATCCAGTAGTAGTGAAATCTCTTCCTTTACCAGAAAATTTTTTAACCCGGCTAAGCCGCCGAAACCTCCTGTACGAAATTTTCCTGCAGGGATATTTGGTTTTTTTGTTGATCCGGCAAGTGAGCTGATGAAGTTTAAGTTTTCCTGAGGAAGTTGTTTATCCAGATTTTCAGCAAGCTGGTAGGCTTCACTGGTGCCACCCAGAATGAGGAGTTTTTCAGGCATTGTCTTTTGATTTACCAGCAAGTTTCCCCTGGTTGTTTATCACTAGAATATTCAACTCAGTTTCTGTATTACCTAAATTCTTATTTACAAACAATCTAGCTTTTTCTGCAATACTGTCTGCAACCGGAAGTGATTCATTTTGTGCCAGATTAAGAACTTCGTTTGCCGTATTTGCCTCCATTGCCTGCCTGCATAACTTAGAAGTTGCGCCGAGTTCCCTAAGCTGTTCAGCCAACAGTATAAAATCCACCTGACTTCTTCTTGAATGTAAATCAAGCTGGCCCTGTGCCAATTTTGTCAGCTTCCCAAATCCACCACCTATAGTGAGTTTTGGAAGAGGATGTTTGCGAAAATATTTAAGCATGCCTCCCACAAAATCCCCCATATCCAGCATTGCTATATCAGGAAGATTGTAGATTTCCTGTACTGCTTTCTCACTGGTGGAACCGGTACAACCTGCAACGTGAGGCAGAAAATTTGCCCTGGCCACGTCAATGCCTCGGTGTATAGAATGGATCCATGCAGAACATGAATAAGGTATTACAATTCCTGTAGTGCCAAGAATGGAAATTCCTCCCAAAATACCAAGCCTTGGATTCCAGGTTTTCCTGGCTAAATCCTCACCACCTGGAACGGAAACGGTAAGTACTAGATCTCCTGAATCCTGAAATTTTTCAGCAATTTCTGTGACAATATTTCTCATTAATTGTTGGGGGACAGGATTGATTGCAGGCTCACCAATTTCCAGCTTAAGTCCTGCCTTAGTTACAGTTCCAACACCCGAACCAGCTTTGAAAACCACACCTGATCCCCGAACCCCACGCCTGACTGTAACTTTGATTTCAGCTCTGTCTGTAACATCAGGGTCATCACCAGCGTCTTTTATAATGCTTGCTGCAGTAAAATCAGGACCTGTTTCTTTGTTAAAAAGCTGAAAAACCGGCTGCTCACCTTTTGGCAAAACAATACTTACTGTATCTGAAAAATCACCTGTGATCAGTGCCTGGTAAGCAGCTTTAGTTGCTGCGGCGGCACAGGCTCCTGTTGTCCATCCTCGTCGGAGCTTTCCTGAAGGTTTTTGATTCATACTTAAATCTTAACTGTAATAATCATGTTGATCCTGATATTCTTGCAAAAAAAAGAATGAATCTTTAATTGTAAGACTCTAACTTATATTTAAAAATTTTTCAGACCAAAAAATATGGACCTGCTTCCCAATGAATTGCCGGATTTTAAGCCAGGATGGGTTTGGTTAGCAGGTGCGGGACCAGGAGATGTGGGACTGTTAACGCTTCATGCTTTAAATGCTCTCAGGCAAGCTGATGTGCTGGTCTACGATGCTCTTGTTGGGGAAAAAATCATGGAACTCGTATCTGCCGATTGTGAACTTGAATATGCAGGTAAACGAGGCGGAAAACCTTCACCAAAGCAGAAAGATATTTCTCTGCGTCTTGTGGAATTAGCAGAGCAGGGAAAGAGGGTTTTGAGACTTAAGGGTGGTGATCCCTTTGTTTTTGGAAGAGGAGGGGAAGAGGCTTTTCATTTGTTCAAAGCTGGAATTCCATTCAGGATAATACCAGGTGTTACAGCAGGAATTGGAGGGCCTGCGTACGCGGGAATACCAATAACCCATCGTGATTTCAATTCCGCCGTTACATTTATTTAAGGGCGGGGTTCAGCTGGTTAATTGCCTGAACGGCATAATT
>JAKUUF010000052.1 GCA_022448705.1 SAR324 cluster bacterium
CCTTCTCATCGTTTTAATTTCTAAAATGGACAGTCACAGGAAACCAAAAAAAGACTGAAACAGCAACAGTTAAAACAATATTATAAATTTTCTTCAGCGTTCTTTCTTGATTTCTCTATGCAGCTTCCAGTTTTCTCAGCATTTTGTGGAAATCGAGCTGGTGATGTTTTTGAAGGGTTTTTGAAATCTGCTTTAAACTTTGCATCTCAGTAACTTTTGAATTTTGACTGGCATAAAGTATTATATTCCCCTTCTCATTGGCACGTGCCTGAAACAGCTGATTAAATGTTGATTGCCACTGCGCACGACGCTCAATAAAATCACCTGTAATTGTCCATAAATTCCCAACAAGCCATCCGCCCGGATTCAGGCAGCAACACAGGTTTTGCAAAAATAAAGTATTTGTGACTTCTTCCGGAGCACCGTATTCACCAAAAGCGTCCAAAAATATCAGATCAAATTTTGATTCCAATTTTGTTATAATTTTTTCTGCATCGTCATGAATCACACTTATCCGCTTGTCAACGGGAAATTCAAAAAAGCGTTGAGCGGCTTCAATAACGGAGGCATTCTGTTCAATCACCGTTTGCTGCAGACTCGGTAAATGTATATGCAACCAACGGGGGATGCTTCCTCCTCCAAGTCCCAAATGAAGAGCTGATTTAGGTTCAGGGCAGAAAATCAGTCCCAGCACCATGAAGCGGGAATATGGCAGAACAAGATGGTTCGCATTAATTCGTGAAAAAACACTCTGCATAATATGGTTACCAAAGCGCATTTCACGCCGGTCATGTTTCTCCCAAACCTGGACTTTAAGCCCGGAATCTTCAGTTTCCCACAATAAACGTTCCGTTTTTCTTCGCTGAAGGAATTCTAGTAAACTCAAAATGCAAGATTGTAAAGATTAGAAATTTCAGCTGCAGTGTGAAGTATTTATGATAAATCAGTCTAGCAGGTAGAAGTTTTTGAAAGTATCTTTGCTGCTGAAAAATTCAGACTAGTTTTGACCCTGGAACATTGTTTTTCTTTTCCAGATGTGGTACTGCACCCATTTCAGCCACAATCCATTTATCTCTCCAGACTAAACGGAATATTCCTGTATTACTGATCATAAATTGAGTAGGTGCGTCAAGCGGAACTCCCAGCACGTGCTTCATTAATACTCTCACAACTCCGCCATGGGTTACCAGCACCGCTACTTTCTGAGGATGACGAAGCCGAATTTTTTCGATTGCTTCCAGAGCACGGTCCAGCAGCTGCTGTGTACTTTCCCCTTGATCAATTACATAGTTTGCTCCAGCAGTTTTAAAGAGCTGGAAGGTTTCAGGATATCGTTCTCTGGCTTCTTCTGATGTCAAACCTTCGAAAATTCCAAGGTTCTTCTCACGAAGACGCTTATCAAAATTCAATGTATGCCCGGTATATTTGCTTATTGCTTCAGCAGTTTTACGTGCACGTCCGGAGTCGCTGCAGTAAAGATAGTCAAATGGAACTTCTTTCATCCATTCCCCCAGAGCCTTGATTTGTGACTCTCCTTTTGGGGTAAGATCACTGTCAAGGCTTCCCTGCATTCTCAGCTGAGTGTTCCAGAGGGTTTCTCCATGACGTATCAAAATCAGTACAGTATTGTTCATTTTTTTCAGTAAGTATAAATTTTTCCTAGAAACACATCAGCATGCACTTCAAAAATGTGACCATGTGAAGATTCAGGTACAAATGATTTTTTAAATTTTATTACGTTTTAAAATTGAGTTAACGGGATACTCTCAATTGTAACGTATGTGGACACATTTTCTCAGAATCAAATCAAAATGATCCGTAACTTTAACCGGCAGGAAAATCCATAATAAAGCAAGTAGAAAATATGCTGTAATTCCCTGGAATTTTTATGATCAGCACGGAGGGATTAAACCATTCTAAAACCTGCAGATGTCACCTGCTGTCAGCATTATCATGCAAATCAATCAGCCTGCGCATTTCGTCCAGCAGGGGCTTTTTGTACTCCGGACGCATAAGTCCAATCTGCATGGCAGAAGTCAGGAAACCAAGGGGTTCTCCCAGGTCATAGCGAGTGCCTTCGAATTCTACAGCGGAAACCATACCATTGGCCGCCAAATGATTTATTGCTTCGGTTTGTGTGAATTCTCCCCTGTGAGAATGGTTTTTATCACTGGTTTTAAGTGCATCAAAAAGGTCCGATGTATAAAGATAACGTCCAAATGATACGAATCGGCTGGGAGCGGCACCTTGTTTAGGTTTTTCCACCATTTTTTTCACCTTCATGATCTTGCCGGAATTTTCAGGTTCAATTACTCCATATCTTGATAACTGGTCTTCCTGCATTTGTTTAACTGCTAATACAGTGCTGCCTGTTTTTTCCCATGTCTCGATCAGCTGTTTTGAAAGCGGTTTTTCACCAAGTACAATATCGTCCGGATATGCAACCACGAACGGCTCATTGTCCACAAAGGGTTCAACGAGCATCAGTGCATTACCAGTTCCCATCATGTGCTGCTGGCGCAGAGTGAAAATATTTGCCTCGATTGGCTTTATAACTTCTAGCTTTTCAAATTCATTGGACTTGGAAAATGCTGAAGACAACTCTACCTCTCGGTCAAAATAATCCTCCATAACTTTCTTTCTGCGTGATGAAACAAGCAGAATATCCCGGATTCCCGAATCAGCCATTTCCTGCACGATGAAATCTATGGCTGGACGGTCAATCAGCGGAAACATTTCTTTGGGGATAGTTTTTGATGCAGGTAAAAAACGGGTCGCGTAACCTGCAGCTAATATCACTCCTTTCATTATCTGTTCATTATTTTGATGTTAGAAAAAATTATAATCAGTAGACAAAAAATCAATTTTCATTTTCTAAGAAGTTCATGGCCGCTCCTTCATCTATCACACTTACTTCCAGTTTTTCGGCCTTTAATAGTTTAGAACCTGCGTTTTCTCCTGCCAGTACATAATCAGTTTTACTGGAAACACTGCTGCTCACCTTTGCTCCAGCCAGTATCAGTCGCTTTTTCCAGATCTCTCTTGGCTCAGACAGCGTACCTGTCAGTACAACTGTTTTACCAGTAAAAGGTGACTCCGAAATCTGCAGTATCTGTTCTTCCCTGGGGTGAACACCTCTCGCCAGGAAATCAGCAATAAGCTGCTTTTGTTCAGGGTCCCTGAAAAAGCAGAAAACATTTTCCGCGGTAACAGGACCAATTTCTTCAATCGTTTCCAGGTCTCCCCCTTCAGCAGACATCAGTTTTTCCAGAGTGCCGAAATGCTGTGCTAAAATACCAGCAGTTTTTTCTCCAACATTTGTAATTCCAAGTGCATGAATAAATTGACTTAAAGTACATTGCCTGGATTTATCTATGCCAGTCAGTACATTATCCGCTGATTTGTCTCCCATACGATCCAGTCCGGACAAATCTTCGTGACTCAGAAGATATAAATCGGCTGCGTTTTGCAAAAGGCGTTTGTCCATCAGCTGTTCAATCAACGCAGGACCTATCGTATCGATGTCCATAGCTCTTCGTGAAACAAAATGTAAAATTTGCTCCATTTGCTGTGCAGTGCAGTTCTTATTTGGACAGCGCCATTCAACATCTCCTGCCGTATGTTCTGCTGGTGATCCGCATGAAGGGCATTTCGAGGGAGGCTCAATTTTTTGTGCAGTTTCAGAACGAAGTGTAGGATCGACTGTTACTATTTTTGGTATTATCTCACCACCTTTTTCCAGGGTTACATGGTCACCAAGGTGAAGGTTCAGGCGGTCTACCTGATCATAGTTATGCAGGGTTGCTCGTGAAACTGTTGTACCGTTCAGTTCTACAGGTTCAAGAATGGCAACCGGTGTCAAGTTCCCTGTACGTCCCACACCAATTTCAACTTCTCTCAATACTGATACTGCCTGTTCTGCAGAAAATTTTACAGCAGTTGCCCAGCGTGGTGATGATGAGGTGAAACCGAGCTGACGATGATGTTTGAGTGCATTTACTTTCAGCACTATCCCGTCAATATCATAAGGCAGTTCCTGCTTATGCTCTTCCCAGTATCGGCAATATTCCACTGCCTCTTCAATTGTATCTGCTTTTTTTGTTTCCCTGTTAACAGGGAATTCCAGTTGCCCCAGATAATCCAGGTTGCCGGTATGTGTTTCCTGCGGTCCTCCCTCTGCAATGTTATAGATAAAAGCATCCAATTTACGTCTGCGGGTTTCTGTGCTGTCAAGCAACCTTAATGAACCTGCCGTAGAATTTCTGGGATTCTTAAATAACGGTTCTCCATTAATTGCACGCTGCTGATTGAGAGCATTGAAATTTTTTCGCTTCAGGTACACTTCCCCACGAACCTCCAGGTCCCTTTTATCTCTTATCATTAAAGGCAGGCTGCTGATAGTTTTGATGTTGGATGTAATTTCCTCTCCCTGGTTACCATCTCCTCTAGTTACGCCTGCCTCAAGAAATCCATTCCTGTAAATTAAAGAAACTGCAACACCATCAATTTTCAGTTCACAAACATATGAGGGTTTTTGTCCTCCAAGTCTTTTTTGTATATCTGCATCCCAGCTGAAAAGCTCATCAAATGAATAAATGTTGCCAAGGCTGAGCATAGGGGTCTTGTGGATTCTTGTCGGAAAAGCAGTATTTGGTTCCCCTCTTACATGAACGGTAGGTGAGTCTTCCAATCTGAATTCCGGATTCTGTTTTTCCAGCTCTTCAAGTTCCCTGACCATCGAATCATATGTCTCATCATTACAGCCGAGCAGGCTGGATTCTGAGTCAATGCTGCAGTAATAAGAATGATTGTACTGATGAATAATGGAGCTTAGTTCATTAATCCGTGCTTGAGTTGTAGATACGGAAGGCATATTTTAGAAGTGTTCGTCTGACGTAAAATTCCTTTATCAATTCCCAAAAGTGTTCGGGATCGTGATGCATCACACACTATATAAACTCAACAGCGAAATTTCCATTCAATTCTAATTGAACAAGCTGTACTGGTGAATTTATTTGAACACACACACCAAAGCCAAATTCGCAAGGAAGCGCCTTTAGCAGACAGAATGCGTCCCAGGACGATAGAAGAGTTTGTAGGGCAAAGTCATATTTTGGCTCCCGGACGTCTTTTGCGTCGCGCAATTCAGGCAGATCAGCTTTCCAGCCTGATTTTTTACGGTCCTCCCGGAACAGGCAAAACAACTCTTGCCAGAATTATTGCCAATACAACCAAGGCTGAGTTTATTTCAATCAATGCTGTATTGTCTGGAGTAGGGGATATCCGTAATTGCATTGAAACTGCCCGAAAAGTGCGTACCGAACATCAGCGGCGTTCGGTGTTGTTTGTGGACGAAGTGCACCGCTTCAACAAGGCACAGCAGGATGCTATGCTTCCGCATGTGGAAAACGGCACTGTAATTTTGATTGGTGCAACTACTGAAAATCCATACTTTGAAGTAAACAAGTCTCTGGTAAGCCGCTCACGAATTTTTCAGCTTCAGTCCCTTACAAAATCTGAAGTTGAGAAAATCCTAGAAAACGCGCTGGAAGATAATGAACGTGGATTTGGAAACAAAAAAGTAGACCTGTTGGCAGAGGCGCGAAGTCACCTGGCAAATGTGGCAGCTGGTGATGCGCGGGCTGCCTTAAACGCGCTGGAACTGGCAGTCTTAACCAGCCAGGCAGATTCAGATGGAACATTCCGCATAACATTGGAAATTGCTGAAGAATCAATTCAGCAGAAAGCAGTGCTGTACGACAAAGACGGAGACGCTCATTTTGACACCATTTCAGCTTTTATCAAATCAATGCGTGGCTCTGATCCTGATGCTGCCCTTTTCTGGATGGCTAAAATGGTGGAAGCCGGAGAAGATCCCAGGTTCATTTTCCGTAGAATGCTGATTTTTGCCTCTGAAGATGTAGGCATGGCAGACCCGCAGGCGCTTGGTGTTGTTGCATCTGCAGCACAGGCTTTTGATTATGTGGGTATGCCTGAGGGACGTTTTCACCTGGCACAGGCATGTCTGTATTTGAGTACTGCTCCAAAAAGCAATTCCGCATTTGCTTTTTTTGATGCTATTTCTTCAGTGAGGAAAGAGCAGTCGGGTGAAGTCCCAGACAGTCTTAAGGATGCCAGCAGGGACAGCGAGGGTTTTGGCCACGGTGAAGGGTATCTATATCCGCATGCGTACCGCGATCATTGGGTGGCACAGCAGTACCTGCCTGACGTTTTGCAGGGTAGGATTTTTTATCAGCCATCAGAACAGGGATATGAGGCTACAGTCAGGGAAAATGTTACAAAATATCGGGAAGCACAACTGGCCTCTTTTCATTCGCTCTCTGCAGCTGAAAAATCAGGTTTTTCAGATTATTGGGAAGCCAGAACTCTGGACAGTTCCGGGGAGCTGCTGAATGAAATTCGGGAGAAAATTACAGAAATAGCACAGCTTTCCCGTAATTCACTGGCGCTGGTGCTCAATGCCGGAGACGGTTTGATGATAGGAGAATTACTTCGTCAAATTTCTGATGAGGCTGTTTATGCTCTGGTTAAAACAGAGTCTGAAAAACAGCTTCTTTATGGAATGCATGCAGAATCATCTTCCGGAATAAAGCCTGTTGTTGTGGCCGACAAGTCGGGGAATCCTGCCTCGTTTGAAGTAGATGAATTACGTTTTGATCGAATAGTTGGTCGTAATGTACTTCATAATCAAAATGATAAAGCTTCATTTCTTAAAACTTTATCTAAATGGATTTCAGCTGAAGGCTTTATGATTCTTGCCGAAAATGTTCCTTCACTGGGACAGCGCCTTTCAAATTTAATTTCACAGGATTCCCTGGATTCTGAATTCCGCGAAAAGCTTATTCTTGCAGAGGACGAGATATACAATAATCCCCAAAATCCACGCTGCAACTGGACACCTGAAACACTGCAAGACCAGCTAGAAGCAGAAAACTGGAGCATTGATTGCTGGCATGTCAAAGAGTACAGCACTCCAATCATGATCAGGAAAGAACATGTGGAGCAATGGTTTAACGCCCAGTCTGAAAAACAATATTCCGGATACCTGTATGAGCTTTCATCTTTTATCTCTCAGAAGGAGCTGCAGGTTCTGAATGAATGTTTCCGGAAGGAAATTGTAGGAAAAGTGGTTGAGTGGCGCAGTGTGTGTCTATTCATGCGCCTGATTAAGAATTTCAGTAATGAATAACAGGCTGGTGGACTGCAGATATATTTTAATCCGGATAGTTTTAATGCTGATGCTGATTTTTTCCGGATGCAGTACAGCAGAGCCAGAGTATGTTTTTTTCAAGACAGAAATTAGGGAGCAGCTTGAAGAACGCGCAGTTGAATACTGTCATGGAGATTTTAAGGTCCTGCAGGAAGAGGAGTTTGGTCCATACACCAGGGCTCGCCTTCAATGCATGCAGTAATCGGCAAAACAATTGCTCATAACTACAAAACAAGAACACCGGAATTAAGCTGAAGTTTAATTTGCTGAATGAATCAAATTCCAGGGGGGAACAGAATAGGACTTTACATTAAATCTTTGTGGCTGATGAAACGTCTGACTCTGTTTTCAGACACAATAGCTCTTTATTTTTTCAAGCAGAGAATCTGATACATGCACACCCTCAATATCGATGCGTTTTCGATTCTCCATTCGTCTTGCGCCAGGCAAACGTGCCCCTTCCTGGCTGTTTATAGCTTCGGTAAGAGCCGTAATTCTTTCGTTAAATGCTGGACCTGAGTATGCATTCGGGTCAAGTGCAAGGAAACACTGTCCTGTCTTTGGAGGTCCACCACCAGTTCCGGAAAAGGGACTGGCCTGAATGCCAAGCATGGCTCCGCTAAGTGCAGCTGCCATTACTTCCACCATTAATCCTGTTCCGAATCCTTTGTAACCGCCACTTGGAGCCATACTTCCCTTAAGTGCAACTTCAGGGTCCGTTGTGGGGTTGCCGTTTGCATCCAGCGCCCAGCCTTCCGGAATTGAGTGCCCCTCACGTGCACGCATCATTATCTCGCTTTTAGCCACAACACTCGCACTCTGGTCCAGTACAAATTTTGCTCCTCCCTCTGAATTCGGTACAGCCATGGCAAAGGGATTTGTGCCGATTACAGGTTTATTTCCTCCTGATGGTGCTATTGAAGCAGGGGAGTTTGTAAAGCCGATAGCGACTAATCCTGCTTCTGCCAGCTGTTCAACATGATAGCCAAGTACTCCGCAATTGTAGGAATTGCGGACAGTCATGCCGGCACATCCGTTGGCTTTCACAAGAGGTATCAGTGCCTTGAACCCTGCTTCGATTGCCGGATGCGCAAATCCAGTTTTTGCGTCAACCAATAATGCTGATGAAAGTGTGGTAGAAACATCCGGATTTGCATTCCCATCAACTTTACCGCATCTTACATGTTCACAGTAAGTTGGAACGTAAAGCAAACCATGACTTGGAATTCCGTCTCTTTCTGCAGCCCTTACTGCCTTGGCCATTGAAGAAGCAGAATCGGGGGAGGCTCCTGCGCCAGTCAAGGCCTGCACGGTTAAACTCTCTACCTGTTCCAGACTCAAATGCTGACTGCTCATGATTGTTTCTTATTGAATGATTTTAAGTGCTTTCTGATGGTCATGAATGACTTTAAATATCCTAAATATTAATTCAAAATTTCTTATGTATTGTTTTTAGAGATACGCTGCCAGATAAATTCGGCAATATGCTGGTGATCTGTCTGAATTCCTGAATGCTTCATGGCTCCTGAAATATTAAGCAGGCAGCCACAATCAGCCCCAAGCAGGCACTTGGCGCCTGTCTGTCTTATATCTTCAATCTTGTCCTTTACCATAGCCGCCGAAATGTGAGGCTCCTTAATTGCAAATGTGCCTCCGAATCCGCAGCACTCATCTTCACGTTCAAGCTCCACTAGCGTGACGTTTTTCAGTTGTTGAAGCAACTGCTTCGGTTCATCCTCAATTCCCATTTCTCGCTTGGCGTGACATGATGTATGCCATGATACGTTAATTGGCTTTCCCTGATCTTCCAGTTTAATTTTAAGTACATGAACAAGAAATTCTGTCAGCTCAAAGGTCCGCCTTGCGACTGACTCTGCTTTACTCTGCAAAGCATGGTTCTCGAAAAGGCCAGAATAATGTTTTCGAATCATTGCCCCGCATGAACCTGACGGAATAACTATCGGAATATCCTTGGGAAATA
>JAKUUF010000053.1 GCA_022448705.1 SAR324 cluster bacterium
CTCTAAAACAAAAAATACAGGCAAACGAGCGCATCCGTAAGGAACTTAGCAATGTTAAAAAGGCCGCCAGAGACAATGCAAAAAAATCTGCTCTGACGATTCCAAATCTTAAAGACTGTAAATATCATCTGGGTGATAAAAACGAAGCCTCGCAGGAAAGTACAGTTTTTATCACTGAGGGCGTGTCTGCCGGTGGAAGCATGATCAGTTCAAGAGATGTTTATACCCAGGCAGTTTTTTGCCTAAAGGGGAAACCGCTGAATTGTCACGGTCAGGGCAAAGAAGCTCTTTATAAAAATCTTGAGCTGTATAACGTGATGAAAGCTCTTGGGATTGAGGATTCAATTGAGGATTTGCGCTACAACAAGGTTGTAATTGCAACGGATGCAGATGTGGACGGCCTGCACATCCGCAATTTGCTGCTTACTTTCTTTCTGCAGTATTACGAACCGCTTGTTCTGCAGGGTCATATATACATTCTGGAAACACCGCTATTTCGTGTGCGAAACCAGAAAAAAACACTTTACTGCTACAGTGAGAATGAAAAAAACGAAGCTTTTCAAAAATTACAAAATGGGGCTCATTGTGAAATAACCCGCTTTAAGGGGCTTGGTGAAATATCGCCGAAAGAATTTGGTCAGTTTATCGGGGCCAACATGCGCGCCGTTCCGGTTGGTGTTGAACATAGCCATGAAATACCAGATTTGCTGAACTTTTACATGGGGAGTAATACCTCGGACCGTCGGCAGTATATCATGGAAAATCTTGTTTAATTCCCATACAATGTTCCAAACAGAGGCACATAATCTGCACATTATTTTTTAGAAGCTCTCAATCCGTAATGCCAAAATACTGGAGTACAATCATTATGATCTTCAATGGCAACCCCAATAAATCAAGTATGCAGAGGAAATACAAATGGTAGGATTTGATGCAGAGAATGATGATGCTATTTATCATTCTACCAAGTTTATTGAAGATGTACCTTTGCTGATAATTGCTGAAATTGGGCGAACCCAAATTTCTGTGCAAAAAGTACTTAATCTTAAGAAAGGCAACCTTGTAGAGTTTAATAAAATAGTAGGGGAACCAATGGATGTCGTTGTGGGAGGAAGGCTAATGGCTCGTGGAGAGATAGTAGTGGTTAATGAGCGTTACGGTGTACGGATTAGTGAGGTCACGCGTCCGGATGAAAAAATAGGAGAACGCCGCGAGTAAAGCAAACTCCAGTGATCATTCCTCGTCCTAAATACAGTTGAATATCCCTTATTTAAGGAAAATGTTTTCGCCTTTTAAATTCCAGAAATTAAGAAGGGATATGAATTCAGGAAGTTTTTATCTTTTCACGAAGAGCTGATACATTTTCTGCAACACTGCTTTTGTCGTTGAAAATTGCAGAACCGGCAACAAAGGCGTTTGCGCCCGCACTAATAACTTCTTTTACTGTGTCCACGTTGACACCCCCATCCACTTCTAAATCCGCTGATGAACCGCAATTGTCAAGCATTCCGCGAACCTTACGGATTTTGCTTGTACATGAATGAATATAAGACTGTCCACCGAATCCTGGGTTGACTGACATAACCAGCACAAGATCAACTTCACAGATGATTTCATCTAAAGTACTGACAGAGGTAGAAGGGTTGATACTTACACCGGCCCTTATACCTAAATCATGTATCTGCTGAATAGTGCTGTGCAAGTGTGGGGTTGCTTCCTGGTGGACTGTAATTATATCAGCTCCTGCTTTACTGAAATCTTCTATATAGAGTTCAGGGTTCTCAATCATTAAGTGCACATCGAGTGGCAGCTTTGTAACAGGACGCAAAGCTTTAACAATCATTGGACCGATTGTAATGTTCGGAACAAAATGACCGTCCATCACATCTACATGGATATAATCAACTCCCGCCTCTTCAGCTTCACGAACCTGCTCAGCAAGACGTGTAAAATCTGCAGACAAAATTGATGGAGAAATCTTTATCTGATTCATTTGACTTAATTCATTGAAAGGACTTCCTTTGCTGCAGCTTTTACCTTTTCCACCGTGATTCCAAAATGCTGAAAAAGATCATTCCCCGGAGCGGATGCTCCAAAAGTGCTCATGCCCACAAACTTTCCGTCAATTCCTAAATATTTGCCCCAACTCTGTTCAACAGCTGCCTCAACAACTACAACAGGAACCCCAGGCTGCAGTACCTTGTTCCTGTATTCCAGATTTTGTGCTTCAAAGATTTCCATACAAGGCATGGAAACAACAGCGGCATTAATCCCTTCCTGCATCAGCAGATTTCCTGCTTCAAGGGCTAAAGCCACCTCAGAACCGGTTGCAAGCAATGTAATATCACGCTGTGAATCTGTATCAGACAAAACATATCCGCCATTAGCACTTAAATTCTGTTCGGTATGATCCTTTCTCAGACACGGCAGCCCCTGACGCGAAAGTGAAATAACCGATGGTGTTGATTTTGTTGTAAGCGCGGTGGCCCAGCATTCTGCTGTTTCAACAATATCACAGGGTCTGTAGACATTTAAGTTGGGAATGGCTCTCAAGCTTGCCAGATGCTCCACAGGCTGGTGTGTGGGACCGTCTTCTCCCAGGCCGATTGAATCATGAGTCATCACATAAATAACACGCTGTTCCATCAGGGCCGATAGTCTTATTGAAGGTCTGCAGTAATCGGTAAAAATCAAAAAAGTACCCCCATAAGGAATGAAACCTCCATGAAGTGCAATGCCGTTCATGGCTGCAGCCATTCCATGTTCCCTGACTCCATAGTGAATGTAGCTTCCTCCAAATTCTCCTGGAACTATTGTTTTTTGTGATTTAGCTTTTGTCAGATTTGATCCGGTCAAGTCTGCCGAACCGCCAGCCAATTCCGGAATAACCTCGGTCAGAACATTCAAAGTTTCCTGACTCGCTTTACGTGAAGCCATTTTTGTCTTCTCTTCCGTATGCTTTCGTTTGAATTCCAGAAGCGGATCTTCCCATTTCTGTGGCAATGTCCCGGACATAACACGTTCAAATTCATCTTTTTGCCCTGACTCGTTCAAACGATTTTTCCATGCTTCAACTTTTTCAGTATGCATTGCGCCGATTCTACGCCAAGCGCTTGTAACTGCCTGAGGAATTTCGAAAGGAGGATGTGGCCATTTCAGACTTTCACGTGTGGCAGCAATTTCATCTTCACCAAGCGGTGCCCCATGTGTTGCTGCAGTCCCAGCTTTATTTGGAGAACCAAAACCTATGGTTGTTTTGCAGGCAATAAATGACGGCTTGTCTTGCGTTTCCCTTGCCTGCTTAATGGCTTGCTCAATTGCATCCGGATCATGTCCATCGCATTCAGAAACATGCCAGCCACAAGCTTCAAAACGCATGAGTTGATTGTCATTGACAGCAAGTTGTGTTGAACCGTCTATGGAAATTCCATTATCGTCAAAAACAACGATAAGTTTACCCAGACGCAAATGTCCCGCGAAAGATGCTGCTTCGTGACTGACCCCTTCCATCAGGCACCCGTCTCCTGCAATCACATAAGTGTAGTGATCTACGATCTCACTGCCGAATCTTTCTGAGAGCATGCGCTCAGCCAGTGCCATTCCTGAAGCATTCGCCAGTCCTTGCCCAAGAGGTCCTGTTGTAGTTTCAATACCTGCACCATGACCGAACTCTGGATGACCTGCAGTACGAGATCCCAGTTGTCGAAAATTTTTAATTTCATTAATTGGGAAATCCTTGTAGCCGGTCAGGTGAAGCAGAGAGTATAGAAGCATGGACCCGTGTCCTGCAGATAATATCAAACGGTCCCTGTCCGGCCAGTCGGGATTGCTCGCACTGAAATTCATGAACCTTGATAACAGAACAGTAGCCACATCTGCCATTCCCATCGGCATGCCGGGATGTCCTGAATTAGCTTTCTGAACTGCATCTGCAGATAAAAAGCGTATAGCGTTTGCCATTTCCTGATGGCTAGGTGAAGAAGTCATTCTTTGTATATATTCAAATAAACACAATTAAATAGGTATGATCGTAAGTCTATTTTAAACCATAAAATTCTGCTAAACGCTCAAACCCTGGACGAGAATTATCGATGGTATCAGGATCACAGCAAAGTGAAATACGAAAATGACCAGGTCCTCCAAAACCTGAACCTGGAACAAGCAATATATTTTCCTGCTGTGCCTTTTTAACAAAGGCAACGTCATCAGGATCTGGAGATTTAGGGAAAACATAAAAAGCCCCCTGAGGATTTACTGCTTCAAATCCCAACTCCTTGAGCATTGACAAAAACTTGTCACGCAATTTCTGATAGACAGAAACATCAACACGTGCATTTCCGAGCAGGGGTAATATTTTCTGCATCATTGCAGGTGCATTCACGAAACCAAGAATACGGTTGCACAGAACGAGCGCTTCACGCAGTTCCTGCCGTTCTGAAACTTCAGGATGAACTGCAATGTATCCAATTCTCTCCCCGGGAAGTCCTAAATCCTTGGAATGCGAATTAACTAATATGGAATTTGGATAGCTCAGAAAAGCATTGCAGTTGGTTAAACCATCAAAAACCAGGTAGCGATAAATATCATCTGAGACAAGATAAACAGGGTGACCGAATTCTTTCTCTTTAGCAAGCAGCAGCTGGCCCAGTGCATCTAATGTCTGCTGTGAATAAACTGCGCCTGTAGGATTATTAGGACTGTTGATTAAAACAATTTTTGTCTTTTCGTTCAGCTTCTCTTCGATTGAATTCAGGTCCGGTTGAAACTCAGAAGTGGTGCTGGCTGTTGTTAGCAAACCTCCATGATTTCGTGCATATGCTCCATATTCTACAAAATAAGGTGCCAATGTCAGCACCTCATCTCCAGGCTCAAGGAGGGCTTTAAATACCACATTCAGGCCTCCACCGGCACCAACACACATTACTACATCCTCACTTTCAAAAGGATAGCCTGTCTCATGACGCATTATGCCGGCAACGTATTCACATGTTTCAGGAAATCCCGCGTTCGGCATATAGCGGTGCATTCCACTTTGAGGATTATTTAGCAGATTGAGGAGTTCAATATGCACTTCTTGAGGTGGTTCAAGGATTGGATTGCCAAGAGAAAAATCAAATACATTTTCTGCCCCGTGCAAGGCCTTGAGACGTGCGCCTTCCTCAAACATTTGTCTGATCCAGGAACCTTTCTGCATGATTTCTCTAATTGAATGCGAAATGGTCATTGGATTAATTCATAATTTGCAGCATGAACTGCTGATTAAAGGAGATGAATTAAATTGAAATGAAATTGAAGAAAACTGACAGATTGTAAGTGTTTCTGTCATCAAGGAAGAAATCAGGAAAATAGATTTTTGATGGATTCGACAAAGCTTTCCTGAATTGGATTGCTTTCCTGATCGCAGCAATCATCAAATTCTTTCAGCAAGTCCTTTTGACGTGCAGATAATTTAGTCGGAGTTTCCACCACAACCCGTACATGCAAATCCCCTCTTTGGCTGCTTCTTAATTGTGCAATGCCCTGGTTTTTCAATCGGAAGATTTTGTGAGTTTGTGTACCTGCTGGAATTTTTAGCCGGGCTTTCCCTTCCAAAGTTGGAACTTCCAGGTCTGTTCCAAGAGTAGCCTGAGCAAAGCTTATGGGCACTTCACAATAGATGTCTGCGCCGTCTCTCTCAAAAAGTGAATGATCTTCTACTCTTAAAACTATGTAAAGATCACCGCTTGAACCTCCATTTGCGCCGTGCTCACCTTCTCCGGACAGTTTGATCCTGGAACCGGAATCAACCCCGGCGGGGATATTTACTCTTATGCGCTTTGTATTGGATACACGGGTCCTCCCGTGACAAGTTTTGCAAGGTCTGGCAATTGTTTTACCGCGTCCGCTGCAGCTGCTGCATGTGGTGGCAACACTGAAGAACCCTTGCTGAACCCGTTGCTGCCCTGTTCCTCCGCATGATCCGCAAATTCTTATATCTTTTTCAGATTCTGCTCCAAGACCACTGCATGCATCGCATGTTTCCATACGAGGAACATCAATTTCTTTTGAAGTGCCGAAAACAGCATCCTCAAAAGAAATTTCCATATTGTACTGGAGATCAGAACCCCTTTCACCACGACTGGACGGACCTGCTCCAGTACCACCAAAGAATTCACTGAAAATATCTCCAAAAACATCACCAAATCCGCCTGCACCTGCACCACCAAATCCGCCCATGCCGCTGCCCATTCCTTCGGCAGCATGACCGAACTGATCATAGCGCGCACGTTTTTCCCTGTCTCCAAGCACCTCGAAAGCTTCTGAAGCTTCCTTGAATTTTTCTTCTGCTTTTTTATCTCCGGGATTGCGATCTGGATGATGCTTCATAGCGACCTTTCGGTACGCTTTTTTCAGTTCATCTTCTGAAGCGTTACGGGACACACCCAGCACTTCATAATAATCGCGTTTTGCCATGAATATTCGTAAAGCGCTTACAGATTCACCGTGCAAGCATCTGCTGTATCTTCTATTCTTACTTTAACTAAAAACTGTTTACTTTTTTACTTCTTCAAAATCCGCGTCAACGATATCTTCGTCTTCCTTACCGGATTTTTCTTCACCGTCGGGTTGCTGATCACTTTCGTCTCCCGGGTCCTGGCTCTCCTGTGTTTCCTGCTGCTGACTGTACAGCATTTCTGCCATTTTATGCGAAGCCTGACTCAGTGCTTCAATATCACTCTTGATAGCTTCTATATCATCTGATTCAACGCTCTTCTTAAGCTGCTCGGTACATGCTTCAATTTTTGTTTTGTCTTCTTCAGGCAGTTTGTCGCCAAGTTCGCTGACAGATTTTTCAGTACTGTAAATCAAGGTTTCAGCCTGGTTTTTTACTTCCACACTTTCACGCTTGGCTTTATCTTCATCTGCGTACTGCTCTGCATCATTAACCATTTTTTCAACTTCTTCTTCAGAAAGTCCGCCTGATGACTCAATTTTTATTGCCTGTTCCTTTCCAGTTCCCAGGTCCTTTGCACTGACGTGTACAATTCCGTTTGCATCAATATCAAAAGTAACTTCAATCTGAGGTACACCGCGCGGTGCAGGCGGAATACCTACCAGTTCAAAACGGCCAAGGGTCTTGTTGTCAGGCGACATTTCCCGCTCACCCTGCAGTACATGAATACTTACTGCGGGCTGGTTATCAGCTGCAGTTGAGAAAGTCTGGCTTTTTCGTGTGGGAATAGTAGTGTTGCGTTCGATCAACCTGGTCATCACATTTCCAAGTGTCTCTATACCAAGCGAAAGAGGGGTAACGTCCAGCAGCAAAACGTCTTTCACGTCTCCTTTTAATACACCTCCCTGGATTGCGGCACCAATTGCCACAACTTCATCCGGGTTCACACCTTTGTGGGGCTCCTTTCCGAAAAAATCCTTTACTGTCTCCTGAACTTTTGGCATTCGTGTCATGCCTCCAACCAGAATCACTTCATTTATATCCTTGGAGGTACATCCTGCGTCTTTAAGTGCTTTGCGGCATGGTTCTACACACCTTTTTACCAGATCATCAACAAGAGACTCAAACTTGGCACGAGTAATCTTAATGTTAAAGTGTTTGGGTCCTGAGGCGTCAGCGGTAATGAAGGGTAAATTTACATCAGTCTCAGAACTGGATGATAATTCATGCTTGGCTTTTTCGGCAGCTTCCTTAAGGCGCTGCAGTGCCATTTTGTCTTCACGCAGATCAATTCCGCTGTCTTTTTTAAATTCATCCGCAAAAAACGTAATCAGTCTGTTGTCAAAATCATCACCACCAAGAAAAGTGTCTCCATTTGTAGCTTTAACATCAAACACACCTTCTCCGATTTCCAGAATGGAAATATCAAACGTACCGCCACCCAGGTCAAATACTGCAATTTTTTCATCATGCTTTTTGTCAAGACCATATGCCATAGCTGCCGCAGTAGGTTCGTTTATGATTCGAAGCACTTCCAGTCCAGCTATCTTGCCTGAATCCTTGGTAGCCTGTCTCTGGGCGTCGCTGAAATAAGCAGGTACTGTAATAACAGCTTCCTCTATGGTTTCACCCAGATATTCCTCAACAGTCTGTTTCATTTTCTGAAGAATGGAAGCAGAAATTTCTTGAGGTGTATAGTTTTTTCCATCTACTTTTACGCAGGCTAAATTTTGATTTCCTTTTACGATTTCGTAGGAAACCATCTCTTTTGTATGCTTAACTTCCGCGGATTTAAGCTCCTGTCCCATTAAACGCTTTATGGAATAAATTGTCCGCTGAGGATTCGTTACAGCCTGGCGCTTAGCAACTTGCCCTATCAGACGCTCCCCTTCATCATTAAATGCGACCATAGATGGTGTTGTGCGTGTCCCTTCTGCATTTTGTATGACTTTTGGGTCTCCTCCCTCCATAATACTTACACATGAATTTGTGGTACCTAAATCTATACCTATAACTTTTCCCATAATTGTTCTCCTTGTTCTTCTATAGATGCACCATTGGGGTATATTCCTGTTTTACCCTCAATGCCACTGATAAATTATTATTATTATTATTTCTGCTGATAAGTTCAGCTTTTTCCGGACACACGGACCATTGCCGGACGAATGATGCGATCATGCAGAAGATATCCTCCAAGACACTCCTCCACAACATGATTTTCAGGAACAGAATC
>JAKUUF010000054.1 GCA_022448705.1 SAR324 cluster bacterium
TTGAGAGACAAGGAGATTTAGCAGCAATTCTCACCAATCTTGATTCCGGAACAATTATGTTTATTGATGAAATTCATCGAATGAACAGGGTTGTGGAGGAAGTTCTCTATGGTGCAATGGAGGATTTCACACTTGACATCATAATTGGAGAAGGTCCGGGGGCACGAACTGTAAAGATTGATTTACCTCATTTTACTCTGGTTGGAGCAACAACAAGGGCGGGTCTGCTTTCTTCACCGTTGAGGGAACGTTTTGGGATTCAATTCAGGCTAAACTTTTATGAACCGGAAGAATTAAAATCTATCGTTTTACGTGCCGCATCTTTACTTGGGATTGAGATTGTTGAAGAAGCTTCCCTGGAATTGGCACGTAGAGCAAGAGGGACTCCCCGAATAGCAAATCGTCTGCTTAAACGTTGCCGTGATTTCGCGGATATGGAAACTTCTGGAGTGATCACTCTGGCTCTGGTTGAGAGAAGTTTGTCAAAAATGAGTATTGATCTGGAAGGGCTTGATCAAATGGACTGTCGCATACTGGGAGCAATTATTGAGAAATTTGGAGGTGGGCCAGTAGGGTTGAACACTCTTTCAGCTGCAGTCTCAGAAGAAAAAGATACAATTGAAGACGTGTATGAACCGTATTTGCTGCTCAAGGGTTTTTTGCAGCGTACATCAAGAGGCAGGATTGCCACTGAAAAAGCTTATGAACATCTTGGGCTTCAAGTTCAGGACCAAGTGCAGGCAAAACTTTTTTGATAATATTCTATTTAAGAAATCACTCTCTAAAGGCTTGAGAAAAATTAAATAAAAAAAGAGACATTTACACGTTAATTAAATTTTATAATTTTCTCTTTGATTAATAATTTTTTTCCGATGTAGGCTGCCGCTGAATTTGATTCATGGATACCAGTTTCTCACCAATCGAAAATTACCCATTTCTATCTCAGTTTCTCTTGCCTGAGGATTATGAAAATCACCAGGAACATATTAATGAACTTCTGACGCAACTTGATGAAGTATGGCAGAGAAATAAAATCCAATCCAAGCAAACCCATGAATATCTTACTTCACGCGAAAATGTTTTTGCTGAAGTTGTTCTGCAATATTATCAGGAGCACTATAGGAATCTTGTAGAAGAAAGTTTGCATACCAACAACTCATTTGAAATCCTTTTCAAAAACACTCGGTTGTTAGACAGCATCATTCAGTCTGCTTTCGAATTTGCTTTTACGGATCTTTCAGCCCTGAAGAAAAGGATTAATGAAGACCTGAAGAAAGAGTACCAATTTGCAAAAAAATCTCTTCAAGGAAAAAATAAAAAACTCAGCCACACTCGGGAAGAAATTAATAAGCTTGAAACGAATAACGATGATCCAGATCAAAGGCAACTGTATAAATACTACAATAGCATTAAGGCTGAATTAAGTAATGAAATTGATCAGCAGAATGAAAGACTGCTGAAGCTGGAAGAACAACTGCCTCTGATTCCCAAATCAGAGCTCAAACGTGAGTTCTTGCTCAACAATTTTGTAATTTTTGCCAGAGGAGGATACGGAAGGGCGGAGCTTAGTTTCGCCTCAGATAAGGATCTTGGTTATTGTCTTGATACTCAACAGCTAAATGCAGCGGAAGCAGAAATTTGCAGGCAGTTTATAATCCATATTGAGCATCTGCTCCGAAAAGCAGGAATAGTTACCGCACACCAATATTTCGAAATAGACGAAGATTTATCCCGTTTTAAAGAACCCTCTACAATCCACACAATTCCTTCCATTCTGGAAAGCCGCGTTTTGCTTGGCAGCATAAACCTGGCAAATGCCTTGAAGCGTAAATTTTTTCAGATTCTACCTTATGAAGCCTTTGTGCTGAGTCAGATTCGTGCATACGAACAACGAGAGGTTCCTGAACTTAATCAGATGAATATAAAGGAAAATAAAGGAGGTTTACGTTCTCTGCAAATTCCTCTTTGGCTTGCGGCAGCAACTTTCGGTGTGTTCCCAAGTCAAACCGCAGAAATGCTTTCCCTTCTGATCCAAAAGAGAATAATTTCTCCCAGACAGGGATTTAAGCTTTGTCAGGCACTTGAATTTTTTTATGACTTACGCAATTTTTCTGCAACCGCAAAAGAGTTTCACTTTGATGATGAGGCACGGGGAAGCGGGCTTTCTGATGAAGATTTACAATTAAACGTGATTAACGATTCAGCGGAACGTCTTTACTTGCTTAAAAAGCAACGTTTCCAGAGTATAGATGATTTTGACAGGTATCGACTGCAGATGTTGAATTACATTCAATATTTGTCTGACGCTATTTTGCAGCGTTTGCTGGACCGTACTATAGTTAGAACTTTTTCTAATTTCCAGGTTATTGTACATCTAGGCAAACGACTTATTTTAGAGGTGCATGCTCTTGAAGGACTCCCTCAACTACCGATATCTCTGATTTTTAATGATCCATGTGCCTTACTGGAGCTGTTTGAATATGTCAGTCTATCCGATTATGATTTGTCTTTTGACCTTAAGGATGAGATGTCCGAATTAATCGGAGTTTTAACTCCGGAAGTCATCAAATCCAATCGAACAAAAATATCGAAACATTTCAGCACAATATTGCTGGCTCCGTATGCATCAAATGCACTGAGCATCATGTTTGAAATATGTGAACCAATAGATGAAGATAACCTCCCCAATACATTAATTGGTTGTTTCATTCCTGAAACAAACAAAATGCGTTTTTTACTGAGGAATCTTTCCGTACACCAGCATACTGTTTGTATGCATTCACTTAAAGCTTTAGATCAAGTACAAAAGGAACTTTACAGGCTAAAAAATGATTATCCGGAATTACATCAATATCTTGAACCAAAGCATATAATTGCCCTCAAATGGGGAGTATTGTTTCATGATTTGGGAAAGATTGATCCACACGCTGATCATGAGGTTTCAGGCACATCGGTGGCAGTTCAAGCTTTAGAGAAAATAGGTTATCAGGATCAGGAATTGTTCACACTAGTGTCTCTGCTGATTGTACATCACTCAACATTGGTGCAGCTAAGCAAAACTTCAGCTTATTTTGACCAGGCACTTCAAAACTTTTTTGAGATTGCCGACCGTAACTTGATAAATATCATATTAATTTATCTCTGCAATATTTCAGATTTCAGTACTGTAAATGACAGTAACATTCACTCTACACGTGGATTGAGGTCATTTTTTGATGAAACTTATCGTGTTTTTGCTGAAATGAGATCTTCTAAAATTCAGGGAGACCCAATGGATTTCATAAACACGTACCTGGACGTCAAAAAGAATGACTTGGAATCAGATACACGCATTGATTTATTGATAAACAGAAGCCTGAGTGAAAATCTGGAATCTGTTTTGTTTACGCCTTTAAAAAAGATCAACCCTGAAGAGATGAAACTTCTGGAAAAATCTGAAGATGAATTACAAATACTCTGGCGTGACCTCAAGTTAGGTTCACTGGATAAGCTTGGAACTGACCAGACCACTGATAAATTAATCAGAACTATCCGAAAGTCTATCAGCAAGAAAACTTTGGAGTTGCTTACAGAGCGGCACAACCCTATGATTAACTGGTTTTTTGCCGCATTCCCAAATCGTTTCCTGCTCAGCTCACCTCCCGACATGCTCGCGGAAAATCTCTCAATCTTCAATCAGCTGGATCGGCCGGCTATTGTAAACGTGATAACCAATGCAAGGGGAAAGCTCAACGGACTTTTGATTTATGTTCATGACCAGCCTCAAATTCACAGCCGCATTGCATATACTTTAAAGTTGAAGCACATCAACATTGAGTCAGCAAAAATTAATCAAATTCAATTTGCCAGCGGTCAAGTAGCCTTTTGCTACTATCTTAAGGTTTCAGTTAGTGAAGAAGACAATGTGATCTTTCCTAGAGAACTGGAAAACTCCATCAAAAGAAATAATCCACCTCCACTGAATTTAAACTCACAAACCTTTCTTTACAACAAAAAGCTGCATCTTGAGTATTTGGAAGATGATAAAAAAGGATATATTATCAGTGAATTAAATAATAAATCTTCAGGTGATTTTCCTTTATGGAACAGTAAATCCCTGGACAAAACTGATTTTTCCAGACTGGATAAAAACTTTCTTCGCATTAAAATTACTGCAGAAGATGCCCCAATGGTGTATTACAAAATGGTCAACGCATTTGACCATGTAAATGTCCCCATACAGCAAGCTGTAATTTCCACAATTGGACATCAGGTAATTGATACATTCTATATTCTGCCGTCCGATCATGAAAAAATTGTGGGATCAGATTTTGAGGAATCGCTCAAACAAGTACTTAGGAGTCCTTCAGAAATTTAAAATTACTGCTTTCTCCTGGATAAACTTAAAACTTGACAGTCTTTTTGATTATGCTACCCTGAACGCTTATTTGTATCAAGATGACACTGAGGGATCTGGCCCTTTGATGTGTCGAGCAGCCTTTTCAGCATAAAGGTGCTAATGCCAGCCCAACCGGCAGATGTCGGTGGGAGTCGATGCGACTCGATTCGAGTAAAGTGCTGGATCGCTTCTTTTGTGACCCACCCTATTTGTTTCTAGTCCATTGAGTTTTCTCTGCAAGATTGCTTAAATCGGTTTCATTGTATATTCAGACGTAATTAGTCAAGAATTTTTTATAATTCCAGCTTAATTCCTGGAACTGATGTAAGCAATTGTATTTTAAGATTCTTTTCTTGAGGAAAATCCTTTTAATCAGCTTAATTTTAATCAGTTGCTGCTGATATGATTTAATTTTTTTTGTTGAATATATTTTGCTAGTACAAAACTATTTATTAATCAAATATTTTCAACAGGCATAGCATGAGCACAGCTACGAATTAAATTTTTTTTCATTAAACAATTTATGACCCTTATTGTTAGCCCTGATTATCACGCAGTTCCCATTTTGGAAAAAAACGGTATACGGTGGATTCCTCCTTCACAGGCAAAGCGACAGGATATTCGTCCGCTGAGAATTGGAATACTGAACATAATGCCCCTGGGAGAAAAGTATGAGTTTAATATTCTCCATCCATTGGGACTTTCTGTACTGCAATTGGAGCCTATATGGATTCGATTGGAATCTCATAATTATAAAACTTGGGAGCAGAATCATGTGGACGACATTTATCAAACTTATGAAAATGCAACTCGTGAACAAAAGCTTGATGGATTAATATTGACAGGGGCGCCTGTGGAGACAATTGATTTTGAAGATGTTCATTATTGGGAAGAAATCAAAACTATTCTATCTGACGCACGTAAAAATATTCCCAGTACACTTGGTCTATGCTGGGCTGGTTTTGTGATGGCCTATCTTGAGGGGGTAAATAAACTAAACTATGATCAAAAACTGTTTGGGGTTTTCGAGTTGAAAAATCTTGATCCGACCCACCCTATCATCGGAGAGCTTGATGATATTTTTTATTGCCCACAGAGTCGTCATGCAGGAATCGCGGATGAAGACATGGAAAAGGCTGCGGAAGAGGGGCGTTTAAAATTGCTGGCCTACGGACCGCAAGCAGGCTATACTATTTTTTCTACTGTCGACGAACGCTTTATTGCCCATACTGGACATCCTGAATACAATGCAACCAGACTTGCAGACGAAGCAAAACGTGATAAGGACAATCCCGCAGTTATGCCACCGGAAAATTTCGATTTTAATAATCCCCTCAATCGCTGGCGTTCAAATCGAAACATTTTTTTTACGCAATGGGTAAGATATTGCTATCTCAGTGTCAGCACTTATGATATGACTGTTGACCCAAATTTTATGGTCTCTTCAATAGAATCAGAGTAAATCCAAAATTTAGTATTAAACCTGTAACTGATGTGGATTAAACACTGATAGAAAAAGTTTATAAAACGTAAATTAACTTTCCTTTGCAATAGAGAACAATGAGTGAAAAGGACAATGAATCACCTGAATGGCTGGAAAAATTATTTTCCACACAGGTCATTCTAACAGCAATTTTAATTTTAGGAATTTACTGGGTTTTTTTTGGGGAAGATAAAAGTCGTGATTCTTCAGTATCAAGGTACACTTCCCAGAACATTCCAATTGGAATCAGTGATCAGCTGAATCCTGAAGCAATTGAAAAACTGGGTATTGATCTTACTGATAATCTTGATCCGAAATTAATTCCGGCAATTACATCTGAAGCCCTGAGGGAAACTACACAGGCTAATGTTTCTGAGGATAGTTTTTTGCCTACACTTGTTAGTAAAATATCGAATAAAATACGAGATGTAAGCACTATTGACTTGAATGAAGATGGAATTGCGGACCCTGTTCTGGTTGTACCGCAAACAGAATCAGGTGATTCTGATTTTCTGGTATTTTCAATATTAGTTCCTGATCCAAGTGAAGTCAGCACACTTCCTCCAGGATCAGATAATCAGGCATGGAGAGATATTGCTGAGAATAAATCGATAGAAATAATGACTGCTTCAGTTGTCCGTGGTTCAGGAAATGAATTAAACATGCAGTCCACTCCAAATCCGGAGATGTACCAATCCGCAGGTACTCCTTATCCTCCTTATTATGGTGCAGGATACAGCATGACCAGTCTCCTGATGACGTCAATGATGATGTCAATGCTCTTTCGTCCTCCATTCATATGGGGCGGAGGTTTTGGATATGGTTATGGATACGGCGGTCCAATGGCAGTAAGTACTGTACAAAACCGTCGCGGTGCAACTACGTCTGCATTAAGAAAAGCTGATCCATCCTACTCAGCTGCAAAGACTGCTGGTGGAAGAAGTGTGTCTTCCAACAAATTTCGTTCAACTTCAAAAAAATCTCTTAATAATATCAAAAGTACAAAGTTCCGTACAGCAAATCGAAAAGCAGGAGCAACCGGATTAGGCAGCAGTCGTTCTCTGCAAAACAAACCTGGTGTTACAAAAAGAAGACGGATTGTACCTAGGAAAAGGTCTCTTTTTGGGGGGAGCCGACGTATGAGAGGCTTCGGGTTTGGTGGTTTTGGAAGACGAAGACGCTGAACAATGTACAGGGCCTGATCTTTTCAGGAATAATTTCAGCTACAGTTTATGAAGGTTCATTAATTTCCCATTCGAGTTCTTTGATTTCGTAGGTTTCCTTGTCTATTTGAGCTTTTTTCTGTTTGCTTCCTAAACCATATTTTTCCAATGCGCTTTGACGCATATTTTTCATCTGTTGCATGTAAGATTGATTTTCAAATAATTCCAGCTGTGTTTCATTATATGGTGCGTGTAATCTTGCTTCTTTTTCGATTTTCAAATGACAGGCTGCACAGAGCGGGATCAGGTTTTCCAGATCATTGTTTCCTGGATTCTCATCTATGTGATGTACTTGCAAAACCGACTCGGCATTTTTAGAGTTTCTGCAGTCTTTGCCGCATCTGGCACAGTAAAAGTCAAACAGTTCTCTTACGTATCGAGATACAGTGTCCCACTCTGGGTGATAACGCTGATCAATGGCCATTGATTACTTCCCTATAACACTTTATCATTTGTCTTTGAATTATTTTTTGAATCCATTATTAATGATAGCATGAATTTATTTTGTGTTTCTGCAACAAAAACTTTTTCAAACAGAATTTATAGTTTTAGCTAAGGGGTATAATGTCTATAAGCCGTGATGAACTGATTAATATTTTATCAGTAGTGAGTTTTTTAGGCCACTATGAAAGAGAAATGCATGCAGCAGAAAAAAAAGTATTGATGGCAATGTTTAAGGTTGCATCAGTCACTCATGAAGAACATGAAAAGATGAAATCTAACCATTCTTTAGATGGAATGTTAAAACAACTTCAATCAGACGATGCTAAGCATACACTTGTAGAACTAATGGCTTTAGTTGCAGGAGCAGACGGAGTGCTCCAAGATGAAGAAAGGACAATAATCAAAAAAATTATGAAGCGTGTTGGAGTGAAAGATGATCATCCATATTTTGACGATGATAATCTTGATGTTGCAAATGTCCGCGCAAATGTTGGAAAGATATTAAGTTCTTTAAAAGATATTTCAGCCTGACAATGAATTAATCTGCCAGCACTTCTTAGATACAGTAAATTATTTGAATTGTTTCTCTGCCTTCCCTTATTCAACTGAATTTGTCAGCTTAATATTCTCTCGCTGACACTGATAACTGAAAAATCTAGAGAAAAAATATTTTTTAGGAGGGGGGGACGGATATTTTACTATCCGTCCTGTTTGCTTAATATGTGGACAAGCTTTGAATCAGATGCGGTTTTCCGGTTCAAAGTCTACATGCAGTTGACTCATGACGCTGTCTGCTGCTTCTGTGTAATTATCATCTAAAGCGAGGTCATTATTCAGTAAGAATCCATTGTCGTTGTATTCAACCTTCTTAATCACACCTCCTTTTTTGAGGAAGCGTGTCAACGCATCATTAATTTCTTCATGTGAAACTTCACTCACTATTTTAGATTTTTTAGCCATTCTTTACCTTAATCATAAATATAACTGTTAAATACTTCCATCTGAATTCAGGCTGCATTTAAGTCTTTTCGACAAATAGTTAAGACCTTATTGTCCTATGTAATATCTACAGGTAGATGGGAGTCGAAAATTGTTAGCACTCACTTTAAAAGAGTGCTACCAGTTTGTCAAGCTTTTTTTTAAAAAAAATGATTTTAAATAAAAATATATATTTGAAATTAATTTGAAGCAGATAAAGTCAAAACAACCAAAAACAGGCAATCCCATCTAATACCATGTGAATCAG
>JAKUUF010000055.1 GCA_022448705.1 SAR324 cluster bacterium
TCAGGACAAAAAATTGATATTGACCTAGCCAGTAAGGCTTCCGGCCTTGGTAAGATGATTCTGGCAGGCGGACTGACACCAGAGAATGTTGAAGAAGCAGTTGAGAAGGTAAAACCATGGGGAGTGGATGTTTGCAGTGGAGTAGAAAGCAAACCTGGAATAAAAGACATGCGGTTAGTTGAAAAATTTATTAATAAAATAATTAAATGATGTTTTTTACTATATAAAAAACCTGGTTGAAACAATGAACAATTCAACTTTCACAACACAGGGTGGGATAGAAATTGAAAAGGCCATTACTCCCCTGGAGGCAGATTCAGCGCTAAACAAAATATATCAATATATTGACACACATAAGGGTGCCCTTTTTGTCAGTAATTATGAGGTCCCGGACCGCTATTCCCGCTGGGATCTGGGATTCGTGAATCCGGCATTGGAGCTGATTGCAAAAAAACGAGAATTTCAAATCAACGCGCTCAATCCAAACGGATCTCGTATTCTCAAACTGATTGAACCTGAAATACAGAAACATCCCCATCTTGAAGAATTAAATTCATCATCAGAAAACGATAATGTTCTGGGAATGATTTCCGGAACTGTTAAGGAAATGACTGAGCTCTTCCCGGAAGAAGAAAGGAGCCGGCAGCCAAGCGTGTTTTCGGTGATCAGAACAATCTTTAATCTGTTTCGCAGTGATGATCCTTATCTGGGATTATATGGGGCATTTGGCTACGATCTGGTATTTCAATTTGAAACCATTCAAGCCAAACACGGAAGGGATGCTGATCAGTCAGACTTGCACCTGTTCCTGCCGGTAGAAATGGTGGTTGTTGATCGGCAGAAAGAAGAGGCAAACAAAATTGAATTTCATATCCAGACACCTGCAGGCATGACGGAAAGCTGGTGGAATACAGGCAGTGAATATTCAGTTGCTGCTGGGAATGCAGATGGGGAAATTCAATGTGATCACGAAATTGGTGAATTTGAGAAAAAAGTTTCAAAAATTCGAGACGGTTGCAGACGCGGTGATTTTTTCGAAGTGGTGCTTTCTCAAACTTTTTCCACAGGTTTCAATGACAAGCCCTCAAAATTGTTCGGCAGAATCTGTGAACAGAATCCCAGTCCCTACAGCTTTCTTATAAACATGGGCCAGGAACAGCTTGTTGGGGCATCTCCAGAAATGTATGTAAGAATAAAAGAAGATCGATTTGAAACAAGTCCAATATCAGGGACTGTTCCTGTAGGCAACGACCCAATGGAAACTGCAGAACGTATCAAAACTCTTATTTCTTCAGAAAAAGAAGAATCAGAACTCACCATGTGTACGGATGTGGACAGGAATGACATGGCCAGAATTTGCATTCCGGGAAGTGTACGCTTGATTGGACGTCGTTTGCTTGAAAGATATTCCAGACTAATTCATACAGTAGATCACCTGGAGGGGATATTAAATAATGACAGGGACGCTGTGGACGCTATTCTGACTCACATGTGGGCTTGTACTGTAACAGGTTCACCAAAACCCGCTGCCATGCAGACAATTGAAAATATGGAAAATTCACCACGAGGATGGTACAGCGGATGTATTGGATTTTTGTGGTTTAACGGTTTTGTAAGCACCGGAATGACATTGCGTACAGTTCATCTTAAAAACGGAAGGGCATCAGTACGTGCCGGAGCGACACTACTCTATGATTCAGAACCATCAACAGAAGAAAAAGAAACACAAATCAAGGCCTCAGCTTTCCTGGCTGCGACACTGGGCAGCAAACCTTCTGATTCCCAGGAAATTGATTTACCGCAATCAGGTGAAGAAAAAACAGTTTTGTTTGTTGATAATCATGACAGCTTTGTACACATCCTGGCTAGTTATGTACGGGAAACTGGTGCAAAAGTAGTCACACTCCGTTCCGGATTCCCCTACAGGATGCTTGATGAAATTGCTCCTGATTTACTCTTTATCTCCCCTGGACCGGGATATCCAGAGGAACAAAATGTGCCGAAGCTTGTAGGTGAAGCTCTCAAGAGGAAGATTCCGATTTTTGGTGTTTGTCTGGGGCACCAGGGAATTGCAGAACATTTTGGTGGAAAGTTGCATACCCTTGAGCATCCGGTTCACGGAAAGTCATCAAAAATATTTCACAATGAAAAATCTTTCTTTAAAGGGCTGCCCAATCCTTTCAGTGCAGGTCGCTATCACAGCCTATATGTTGATCGAGACACTCTTCCGGAATGCTTCGACATCACCGCTAATACAGAAGATGGTGTCATAATGGGTATTCAGCATAAAACACTTAGTGTTGCTGCAGTACAGTTCCATCCGGAATCAATTCTGACTCTCAAAGACAAATCCGGACTTCGCTTAATTAACAAAGTAATGACCGAGCTTGCAGGTACATCAGGACACAAAGAAGGGCAATAGTGGTGCTGGTCATTACACTTGATCAAATAGAATCTGCAACTAGCATCGTCTATGCTGAAATGCAACCTACCCCTCAATATTGCTGGCCGCTGCTTTGTGAAAATTTAGGCACAGAAGTCTGGGTTAAGCATGAAAATCAGACTCCGATCGGGTCTTTCAAGATTCGAGGAGGACTGGTGTATTTCGCTCATCTCGCAAAATCTTCAGAAAAACCAAAAAGTGTTGTCAGCGCAACCAAAGGGAATCATGGGCAATCTGTAGGTTTTGCAGCACGTCGATACGGTATTCCCGCTACAATCGTAGTTCCGCACGGCAACAGTATTGAAAAAAATAATGCCATGCGTTCTCTGGGTGTGAACCTTCTTGAACATGGTGATGATTTTCAATCTGCTCGTGAATTCGCAATAAAGATGGCCCATGAAAATTCGCTAAAAATGATCCCTTCGTTCGATCCACTGTTAGTTACGGGAGTTGCAACATACAGTCTGGAATTGCTCAAAGCAGTTAAGGATCTTGATATTGTTTACGTTCCCATTGGTTTGGGTTCAGGAATTTGCGGAATGCTTGCTGTGCGCGACGCATTAAAATTGAAAACTAAGGTCGTAGGAGTTGTATCAGCACATGCCAGCTCTTATGCGAAATCATTTACAAGCAGACGTCCAGTTGAATCCCCAGTCAACACAAAAATTGCAGACGGTATGGACTGCCGGATTCCTGAACAGTCTGCACTTGAATTAATTTGGAAAGGTGTCGAGCGGATTGTACAGGTTTCAGATGACGAAATTGCAGAAGCAATGAGAATACTGCATGAGTGCACTCATAATGTATTCGAAGGCTCAGGAGCTGCTGCGTATGCCGCGGCAATGCAGGAATCGTCAAGAATCAAGGGCTGCAAAGTCGCTGTAATTGCTTCAGGAGGAAACATCGACCGCGAAGTTTATGCAGCTGTGCTGAATGGAGAAACTTTTGCTGCATAATGATTGATAACAGACAAAAGTTTTCAGATACTGCAGTTGTATTTCCCGGGAGGAAGATTGACCTCTGAATCCTTACTTATGACAAATGAACGGTCATTATTAAAATAAACGATGGCTTTGTCCTGACCAACAATCAGCAAGTCGGGGGTAGATTTTGTCCATGGCTGATGGGGAGCTGTTGCATCAAGATATGGCAAGCGGCAGAGGTAACGCACCTGCATCTCTTTTTCAGAGGGATATAGAAAACGAGAATTTTCGGAGGAACTACATCCAAACCAGAATGTTAATGCAAAAATTTGCAGTGAAACACACTTGAAAATGTTTACATTTTTTCGAAACAGGAATTGATCAAATGTAAACACTAAAACGACACCGCAGTAGATCGAATTTAAGACACGGTTTCTTCCTCTGATACAGGAAAGTACAGAATGCGTGTGCAATTAGGACAATTTTTGTGTGAATTGGGGTTAGACATCAATTCATTAATTAATTGTGGCAACAAAACCATATGGCAGCCACTGCAGCTCTTATCAATTATGGCGCAGATCGGAGTGGAAATTCCGCTATCCTGACAGCGCTCATAAAAGCGCTGAATATTTTTTGGAATTTTTTTCAGTAAACGTGTCCTTCGTGGGGCAAGTATGGCAATTTGTTTTTCTGCCTTTTCCTGCTTTTTCAATAGACCTGATGTTTCCTGCTTAAATTCTGTACTGGACTCATCAAGTTTGACGTTAATTTGTTCCAAATCTTTATCAAGGTCTTCTTTATTAATATCCAGTTCAAGAAGATTTTCTTCTAAAACACCCAGGTTTTTACGTGCTTCCTCAAGCTGGTTTTTGCTGGCGGCAAATTCTTTTTCGTTGCGTATCTTTGGAACCTGTTCATTCAGCTTTGAAATAAGCTGTTCTTGAATCTGAATATTTTTTTTTAGTTCTTCAGCTTCATTTACCAAAGCGTTAAGCTCATCATTTTTTTCTTCAATAGTTTTTTTATGCTGGTTAACAACAGAACTTGCTGTATCAATCTGTTTTTCTAAATTAGACTTTGAATAGATGAATGCTTGTAATTCACGGTCTGTGTCGGCAAGATCGATTAGTGGCTGTATTGATAAGTTCATGGTAGGCTGTTAAAGATTTGTCTTTGCATTAATTAGTGCCTACACAAAGTATCAAAAATAGTTTAACCCCACAAGCCAAATCTGAGGTTTAATGCCTGTGGTTATGTTAATTAGGAGTGTATCTTTTGAAAAACAGTCTCTTCAAAATCGGGGACTTCTACAAATTTTGAAGAAAAAATAAAACAAAGGGGATTTCAGTTATATCTGGAAGAGGGATTAATGACTCGAATGTAAGAGAATTTTAGCAGAATTTTATAGGGAAAATTTCTAAAGAGAACGTATCAAAAATTAAATTTTGAAAAATAGTTTAGCTTAATTTAAATCAATTGAAATTCTGTAAACGATTCCATCCGGACTTTTTCGATTACTTTCAACAATATTTCCGCTTTTAAATTCTTCAATTGATTTCAAATTTGTTTTCAGTATTTGCAGTCGATCGTAGCTGCCAATTGTCCCACTTAGAGAAAATCTCTCTGGCCCATATTCCAGACTGTCCACTTGAAATGGTGCGTCTTCGCTAAGCAGGGAAGAAACGGTTTTTAGAAAGCTTAAATTTTGATATTCGCGACTTTCAAATTTTTTGCTTTTTTCAATATAAGCTTTTCGCTTTTCAATATTTTCTTTCAATTCCAAAAGCAACGACTTCAAGTCTGAATCAGAAGTTTTTGGTAATACACGTCGGAGTTCTGTTTGTATCAATAGATCGCCCTCTTTTATTTGCTGTTGAAGCAGGTCAATCTTTGTACTTGTTTGCCAGAAGAAACCCGCAGAAATAATGACCATCAGTCCCGCTGCAACTGCCGCTGCACCTCGATTCCTTCGTAAATAACGCTTCCAAGGAGTGCTTTCATGATAAAGACTTAACTGATGTGATTCAACATATTGTTCCGCTTGATATCTCAACTCTCCCAGTACACCCCAATGCTTTCGCTCAAGCAATGAAAGCAGTGAAGATTGGGGATTAACCGAAGTTAGTTGCCTTGATGAATGCTGATCTTTCTGTGGATTTTCGGATGATTTGATTTTTGTTTCATGTTCATCAATTGATGTATTTCCATCTGATTTTTCACGATGCTTTGCTTCTTCCATCAATTCCTCAAGTTTTCGGATATACATTAAGGGTGTCAGGAGTCTTTCCATAATTGATGTATTTTCATCTGATTTTTCACGATGCTTTGCTTCTTCCATCAATTCCTCAAGGGTGTCAGGAATCTTACCATCAGTTTTCGGATATACATTAACTGAGAGTGATGAGTCTTCAGTAAGATTATCTTCACCTGATCTTTCAGCAAATGCTTCAGATTCAGGCAGAGGGAAAGATCGTACTTTAAAAACTACACCGTCCCATTTGATCATTGGCCCAAAAATACCGTGAATTTCGATTTGACTTTCTGAAACGTAATTTTTAATCCGCAAATGGAGAGTCAGCTGTGAACATAACCAGTTTAATTCCTGTTTGAGCTTAGTGTAAGACTTAATTCGTTCACTATCTTCGCCTGCAAAATCAGCATTTTCTTCATGTTTGACGAAACTATTCAGAAATGCGGAAAGCGAATTTCCAGCTAATGAAAGGTGTTTCTGAAGTATTACCGGAATCCTGTTGGGAAAAATTTTTATTTGGTCCAAACGACCATCACGTATTGTGTTCACGAATGCTTCATCACCACCCAGGTAAATTTGAAACACATCACCTTCCCTGGATATATTTTTATCCCGGCTCATCATGGTCCTGTAAAGGGCGTGAGCAGAACAATCTACATTCCGAATTAATAAATTGCGTTCCAGACAAAGTTGCTGCAACTGCTTAAGTCTCTCCTTTCCTATTAACAAAATCAGTGCTTCCGAATTTTGCTCTGGCATGGTGAAGACCTGCGCGCTGTAAGTACATTCAGACAAATCACTCATTAGTTCTTCTTCCAGTTCATACGGAAGAGCTTGTTCAACTTTTTTTCGTTCCTGAAAAGGGAAAGTAATTTTGCGAAATGATACATCTTCGGCTGGCAGTAGAAAAGAAATCGAATGATCCTTCCATTGCTGTTGATCCAGAAAATCCGCTATCATTGCAGACCATTGACCGGGCTCTGCCGCAGATATTTCTTCAAAATCAGTAGTGCCTGAAGCAGCAAAACCTATTGATTCTCCTGTAATGAGACGATTTCGACTTTTTTTGGACAGTCGTATTCCTTCAATGCAATAGGAATGTGCAGAAATCAGGTAAAAAACGTTTTCCATGAAATAGCATTTAATGCTGAAAAGGTGAGGAGAAATATGCAAACGATCTTATCAGAATCAATCAAATTACTCAAAGAATTGAGATTAGCTTCCATTTCAGCTTGTACATGAATTAAAATCTGACCAAAATCTCCAAAGCATTTTTCTATAAAATTCAAGAAAATAAAGGAGTAATAATATGGCTAAAATGGAGTTGGAGGTTGGGACGTGCCCCACTGGAATTTTGCTGGCTCTGAAGTCAGTTGAGGGCAGGATGCATCAGGTCACAGCCATTGAAATGACAAACGATGAAGCTCTGGAAATTTCAAATCTGATTCAGCAGAGAGTTAAAGAGAACCTGGATGCTCCCAAGCCTTCTGAAGTCAATTGATTAATTCATACCCTAAATTAGAAAAATGACGCCAGAAAACAAAGCAGTATGGAGCTGGACAATGTACGACTGGGCAAACTCTGCGTTTGCGACCACTGTTATGGCAGGATTTTTTCCTCTTTTCTTCAAAGCATATTGGGCTGATCCTGATTATCCCTCAGAGAGTACTTTTTATCTTGGTATGGCAAACTCAATTGCATCCATAATTGTGGCCTTGTTTGCACCATTTCTCGGAGCAATAGCAGATCAAGGTACTGCAAAGAAAAAGTTCCTTTTTACTTTTGCTTATCTTGGAATTGTTATGACAGGAGGACTCTGGATTGTTGATAAGGGTTACTGGCAGATGGCTGTATTATTTTACGTTTTGGCAGCTTTAGGATTTTCAGGCAGTAATATTTTTTATGATTCCCTTCTACCTGGTGTGGCTTCAGAAAAAAAAGTTGATTATGTCTCATCTCTGGGATTCGGAATGGGTTATATAGGCGGAGGTATACTTTTCCTGCTTAATGTTATTATGTATCTCAAACCTGATTTTTTCGGGATCCCTGACGGAGCAACAGCAATTCGCCTTTCATTTGTAACCGTGGCGGTATGGTGGGCTGTGTTTTCCATACCAGTAGCAATATGGGTGAAGGAACCAGAGATTCATGAAAGTGTTGGGATTGTTTCTGCAGTCAGTTTAGGCTGGAAGCAGTTAAAACAGACTTTTAAAGAAATACGACATTTGAAAGTGGTCGGCATCTTTCTTCTTGCTTACTGGTTTTATATTGACGGTGTGGACACAATTGTAAAAATGGCAGTCGATTATGGAGTTACTTTAAAGTTTCCCGACAGCGCGCTGATTACTGCACTTCTGATGGTACAGTTCATTGCCTTCCCATGTGCGCTCTTGTTCAGTCTGCTGTCAAAAAAAATAGGTGTTAAACAATCTGTAATGGCTGGCATTATCGGTTACGGAATTATAACTTTCCTCGCTTATTTTATGTCCCAGATGTGGCATTTATACACGCTCGCTGCTTTGGTGGGATTGTTTCAGGGTGGCATCCAGGCCCTCAGCCGCAGCCTGTATACACGTATAATTCCAAAAGAAAAGTCCGCAGAGTTTTTCGGTTTTTATAATATGTTAGGTAAATTTGCTGCAGTTATAGGACCTGCAATGATGGGTACAATTACTTTGATGACTGGAAACATCCGCTACGGTATTATTTCGATCGTGCTGCTGTTCATTTTAGGAGGGTTTTTTCTGCTGAAAGTTAATATTGAAGAAGGATCTAGAATGGCGCGTGAATACCTGTCAAAATAATTTACTTTCTCAAACCAGCTCTGCCCTTTTTGAAAGCAAAAAAGAAGCTTCCCCTGAATCGACAGATATTTAACGAAGTTATTAAAATGAGCAAAAACAATGTCACAGGTACGCTCAGTTTTCCTTCCAAAGAGCAACTCTTTTTTTATAAGCTTCACGGGAAATCATGGCATCCTGAATGAATTCTGGAAGCTCGTTCAAAGTGAGCGCCTGCGGACCATCCACCAAGGCCTCTGTTGGAACTGGATGAAAATCAACCAGTACCATATTGGGCCCTGCAATTATTCCCTG
>JAKUUF010000056.1 GCA_022448705.1 SAR324 cluster bacterium
TGTTGTGGCACACGGAGCAATTCTGCGCATACGGGAAAAAAATCCACAGCTGGCTGACCAGATCGCCACCAATTACCGCAAGGCAGACATTACCCCAAGGCAGAAAGCAATGCTTGATTTCGCACTCAAAGTTTCGAAGAGTTCCCATGAAATTAGCAATGCTGATATTGAGGATATGAGAGCACTGGGTTTTTCGAATGATGATATCTGGGATATTGGTGCAATCTCTGCCTTATTTGCTTTATCAAACAGAATGGCCAACCTGACAAGCATGCGACCAAATGACGAGTTTTACCTTTTGGGACGTATTCCAAAAGAAAAACCTTAGTTCCCGTTTCAACTCCAACTCCATAATGCAAATAACAATTATTAAGTCCCCGCTAATAATAATGGTATTAATCTTTTCATTTTTCTGGGCGACTCAATCTGCCACCGCAAAAGTAATTCTTCTGGCCAATAGCAAGGGGGTGCCGTACCAGGTTGAGACAGTCGTAGAGCGTCTCAGAATACCGTGGGGTATGGTATTCATTGCTCCGGATAAAATTCTATTCACTGAACGCAATGGAAAACTAGGAATTCTAGTTCCGTCAAGCGGTGAGTTCACTTACCTTAAAGATGGCCCGAAAGTCCGGGCATCTGGCCAGGGAGGTCTGCTGGACGCAGCAGTTCGTCCTGGCTATCAGGCAGGTGACTGGATATATTTTACCTACAGCAAGGTACAGAAAGGAAAAGGCCCAGTAAAATCAGCAACCACGCTGGCACGTGCAAAACTGCAAGGAGAACAGCTTGTCGAACTGGAGGACATGCTGGTAACACAGTCTGTAAGCAATTCAGACTATCATTTCGGCAGCCGTATCACTTTTGATGGAGAGGGACATCTATTTTTTTCTATTGGTGACAGAGGCCATCGACCAAATGCCCAGGACCTTAGTACACATTCCGGTTCTATTCTGCGCTTAAAAATAGACGGCAGTGTTCCTGATGATAACCCCTTTGTGAATCAGACAGACGCACTGCCGGAAATATGGAGTTACGGACATCGAAATCCACAGGGTTTATTCTATGACAGGCAAAAGAAACGTCTGTGGTCAATTGAACATGGACCGCGAGGTGGAGACGAAATAAATCTCATTAATCCAGGACTGAATTATGGATGGCCCGTCATATCGTACGGCAAAGAATATTACTCATTTGCTCAAGTTGGTGAAAGCACGCATAAAGAAGGCATGGAGCAGCCAGTCAAGTACTACGTTCCCTCAATTGCTCCCGGGAGTCTGATTGTCTATTCCGGAAAAGCCTTTCCCAACTGGAAGGGTAATCTGTTTTCCGGAGCCCTAGCAAAGAGACACCTGAATCGAGTGGAGATTGATCCGGACGGAAACGCCGTTGCTGAGGAACGCCTGCTGGAAAAACTCAGGGAACGAATCCGTGCTATTGTCGAAAGCCCTGAAGGATGGATTTATCTTTCAACAGACATGGGAAAAATTCTCAGACTCAAGCCTGCTGAATAGCGTCGATTGATGTCACAGTTCATTAAAATCATCCCCGAATAATTAAGAAAATTTAAGTGAAAAAAGCCGTTATAATTGGAGTTGGCGCCGAGCAGGGTTTGGGATCGCAGCTGGCAAAACGCTTTGCCTCCGAAGGATTACATGTTTTCATCGCGGGCAGAACACTTTCCAGGGTCCAGGAAAGAGCAAGTGAAATTGAACAGGCTGGAGGAGAAGCTACCGCAATATGTGCTGACGCATCAGATGAAGAGCAGGTCATCGAGCTTTTCCAAAAAGCCGGAAGTGACCTCAGCCTGGCAGTTTACAATGCCGGAAACAATTTTCCTGGTCAAATAATTGACATGGACGCAGCCTACTTTGAAAACAGCTGGAAATCATGCTGCTACGGCGGTTTCCTGTTTGGACGTGAAGCACTGCGCTGCATGGTTCCAACTGGTGAAGGAACTCTACTCTTTACTGGCGCCAGCGCATCTCTGAGGGGTCGTCCGAATTTTGGAGCTTTCAATTCTGCAAAGGCCGGTCTGCGTACTCTTGCTCAGGCAATGGCCAAAGAATATGGCCCGCAAGGCATTCATGTTGGACATGTTGTAGTTGACGGCGCAATTGCGGGTGAAAAGATAATGAATCGAATACCGAATTTTGTAGAAAAACTGGATGAAGGACAGCTGATAAATTTAGAAGGAATTGTTGATGGTTACGTATTCCTTTACAAACAGTCTGCGCAGGCTTGGACTTTTGAACTAGATCTTCGTACTTCAAAGGAAAAGTGGTAAAATAAAAATGCTGTTGCAAAGTATCACCAAAGGCAGCTTAGCATTTAATTGATTTTTCTGAAAACCTAATTGAACTTTATGGAATCTTTTGAGAGTATTCCAATTATAGATATTGGAGAAATCGATAAGGCTAAGGGAGCTAAAATTGACACACTTGTTCAGAAGATCAGGAAAACATATGGAGAAATAGGTTTCGCATACATTGTCAATCATAATATTGATCCATGCCTGGTTGAAAATCTTTTTCAAAAATCACACGAGTTCCATTCCCTGCCTTATGAAGCGAAAATGAAAATAGAACTGAATGAACTGCACAGGGGATTCATACCAATAAACACTTCAACTGACAGGAATTCCAAGCTTGCAGTGGTTACAAAGCCCAACCAGAGCGAGTCATTCATCATGATGAGAGAAGCATTTGCGGATGATCCCGCCGTGCAAAAGGGGGACTATCTGGCAGGACCAAACCAGTGGCCGTTAGAAATACGAGGGTTTAGAGAGACGTTGAACCCATACTTCGATGCCATGACTAAACTCTGCCAAAAGATATGCCGTGTAATTGCGATAGCACTGGGAACAGATCCTGAATCTTTTGCGGCAGAGTTTGAACCGCCCACTACATTTCTGCGTCTGCTGCGATATCCTCCGAGTCCTCCTGATACACCCAGTGATATTTACGGTTCTGCACCACATAGTGATTTTGGATGCATTACATTACTTGCCCAGGACGAAACCGGAGGTCTGCAGGTAAGGAACAGACAGGGAAGCTGGATTGATTCACCATACATAAAGGATTCTTTTGTAATGAATTTTGGTGATATGCTGCAACGCTGGAGCAATGGATTATTTATTTCCACACCGCATCGAGTGATTAATACTTCCGGACAGGAACGTTATTCCTGCCCTTTTTTTTACGAGCCCAAAATAAACGCAAAGGTTTCACCGCTGCCCAGCTGTATTACCGCGGAAAATCCACGGAAGTTTGAAAGCATTGTATATGGCGAATTTCTGCGTGCAGAACTGCAAAACGGATACGACAGGCACTCGAAGACTAATTAACCCTGGTAAATTTAATTACTTTAGACAGAAACATCCTTTAACTGACAAAGAAGGCATGTTAATGAAAAAGAAGTTACTGATCACCACATTCTGCATGTTGTTTTCGGGATTATGTAACTGGCATCTGTTGCATGCCAATACGGCCCCATTACACGCTGAAGTAATTGAGCTTAAGCGTCAAGGCTGGAAAGTCACTGAAACACACAGCAGCGTTGAAGCACGTCCCGGAATTAAACCTTATCAAAACCTGAAGCGCGTAGTTCAGGTAGTCAAATACAGGCTTAATAAAGGCACAGAGGTTCTCTTCTGTGTAGTTGAGTACGACAGCCAGTGGGACACGATACATGAATCCTGTGCTGACAGTATGCAACAGGCTGAAAAAAAACTACGACAGTAGTTTCGCTAAGCAAATTTCCTCTGAATGACGGGTTCCCGTGGAGTTGCAATTTGATTCTGGATACGCAGCTGTACTGAAATGATATTGAGGGTCATTTCTTAGCAGAGAGCACACATGAAAAAATGTTTGAGCGTTACCCTCGGCTAACGCGCCATGCTGTGACAAGTCCCACAAACATCAGCGGGATGAAGGCTGCAAAGCACCAGAACGCCACATTCTGTGCTACGGCCACACTGCTTGCTTCTGAAAAACCGGAATAATTGGCAATGATTCCGCTCAGGGCTGAGCCTAGAGTCATTGCTACACGCATAAAGGTTGGAATGGAGGCCGAAGCCTGGGTTCGTTCTGTTTCAGGTACATTGGCGATGATGCGCTTGGATACAAAACTCCAGGACATGCCGAAGCCCATCCCCATGATGACCGAAAACAGGGCGATCACCCAGAGAGGCCCTTCGGGCATGGCGTAAATCAAGCCAAGCATTGAAACACTAACAAAAACTGCTCCCATCCTTATCAGTCTAGGCTCAATGCGTTCCCTTAATCCTGAGGTGTAGATCGCGGTCAGGGTCCAGGCCAAAGATTCAAGTGCTATAATGTACCCCGCCACCAGTGGTGCGGCCCCGAATATGATGTACATCAGCAGCGGTCCGTAGACTGTGAGAGAAATGGTGGCCATGAAGAGGGATGATATCATCAACAGGCCTGATCCTGAGACCGTCCTAGGGTTGAGGATGCCCCTTGGGAAGATGCGGTTTTCACTGTCCATGTCCTGCTTTAGAAAAATCAAAAGCAAAACAACACCTACCGCGCAGAGTCCGACTGCAAATTGCGTGGAAGAGACCACTCCAGCCTGACAGATCGCCAGCACCGCTATGCTGAGGATGCCCAACCGGGCAAGTGGCAGAGGCTGAATATGTTCCGTCTGCAATTGAAAATGCTTTCGTAAAAGAGGAGGAGCTACAAATATCGTGACCAGTCCTTGTAAAGCAAATGCCCAGAACGCTCCCCGCCAGTTTCCAATATTAACGAAATACCCACCAATCAATGGGCCACACAGTGAAGAAACTCCCCATATTGCTGAAATCACTGCAATCACTCTTACCCACAGTTTTTTAGGAAACAGCGTTGAGGCTCCAATGAATGCCAAGGAAACCAATCCTCCACCACCCATGCCTTGTAGAAGGCGTCCTAAGATCATTATTGACATGTCAGGCGCGTAAGCGCTTAAGGCGCAACCAAATACGTAAAGTACTCCTGCGGCAATTTCTGCACGAACAATTCCGGTACGCATCACCACCAGTCCGGCAACTGCACCGGTAACAACTGATCCTAGCTGGTAAAGGGCGTAAGTCCAGCTCAGGTATGGGAGTCCTCCGATATCCTCTACAGCAACCGGCATCAAAGTGGCCACCAGTGTGGAATCAGCAGCATAGAGCCACACTCCAAAGCTCATCACCAGCAAACGTGGCAAGTTTTCAGCTTCTATCAGGGCTGACAAAGGGACGCGTTCTCCCTCGACTTGGGACATGTTTAATTATTTAGATATTTAGGTGGAGACTGGTATCTGTGGATTTGAGAAAAGGATTTTTTTCAGGCTAAATATAAATATTTTTTAATGCCAATCAATCTTGCAAAAAGGGTTTTTTGAGACAGAGAATTATAGCATTTCAGTGTTAAATAATAAACAGATCTGTTTCAGATGCAGTGCCTCCCGGGTGCTTTCAGAGCCAAATTTTTCTTGTGTAATTATAGAAACGATGTTACAAATTGCTTTTAGATGAAAAACCGCTCCTAGTAAAAATCATTATATACACTCAAATTAATTGCATAATTTATTACCATGCCTGAATCAAAACCCCGACGCAAACTTGCCGCAATTCTAGCTGCCGACGTGGTTGGCTTCAGCAAAATGATGGGCGAGAATGAAGACCGTACACTGAGAAACCTTAAAGCCTGTCGTACTCTAACCGATGAATCGGTCAAGACACACCACGGAAGGGTATTCGGCAGTGCCGGAGATTCAATAATTGCCGAATTCGGCAGTCCTGTGGACGCCATCGTGGCGGCAGTGGAGTTCCAGAAAAACCTGCGGGATCGAAATAACGAAGTTGATGCAGAAGACCAAATGCAGTTCAGGGTGGGTCTGAACATGGGGGATGTGATAATTGAAGGAGACAACCTCTACGGGGAAGGCGTCAACGTGGCAGCCCGACTTGAATCAGCAGCAGAGCCTGGGGGTATCCTTGTCTCCGGAAAGTTTCACGATGAGGTGCGCCGCAAACTTGAATTGGGTTTCGAAAGCAAAGGTGCACAGGAAATGAAGAACATTGAGGAGCCGGTACACACTTTCAAGGTCCTGCTGGGACAAGAAGCTCACGCCGATTCTCCCGCTCCGGCTTCTCCACCATCGGCAGTTCCCTCAGTCCCCGCAGCTAATGCACCAGAGTCAACCAATGAAAAACCTCGCCTTATTGTGCTGCCATTCAGTAATCTCAATAACGTGGAAGACAATGACTTTCTGGTGGACGGGATCGTGGAGGACATCATCACTGAGTTTTCAAGGCTAAAATCCATCGAAATTATTTCCCGCAACACGGCCTTTGCCTTCAAGGGGAAGGAAGTGGACAACGCACAAATCGCTTCGGAGTACGGCATTAACTACATTGCCACAGGTAGCATCCGCTCATCCGGTAACCGCATTCGGATTTCTGTGGAACTAACCGATCCTGTCACAGGCAGTTCGATCTGGAGCGAGCGTTATGACCGCACAATGGACGACGTCTTTGAGGTTCAGGACGAGATCGTACGCAAGGTTATGGTTGCGCTTGTGGGCAAGCTGGAAACAGCCAGCCTGGAACGAGCCAAGCGCAAGCCCACCGAAAGCTTAACTTCTTATGAATACCTGCTGCGGGGCCGTGACTTTCACCACAAGTTTTCCAAAGACGGTGTACTGTCTGCCCTGGAAATGCTGGATAAATCAATTGAGGCCGATCCAGACAACGCCCAGGCTTATGCGTGGAAGGCCTGCTCCATCGGACAAGGGTTATTTAATGGGTACATAGAAGCCGATTTTAATGAAACTCTTGCAGAAGGCAAAAACATGATTCAGAAGGCAATAGACCTTGACGAAAACGACTTTGAATGCAATCGCCTAATGCATGAGATTAACAAGGCCTACGAGGATTTTGAGCAGTCCGAGTTTTACGGCAAGAAAGCTTACGACATGAATCCAAATGATCCCCGGATCGTCTCTGGCTACGGCGAACTACTTGTCCTGACTGGTCGTGCAGAAGAAGGGACAGAACTGCTGATCAAGGCTTTTGAGTTGGATCCTGTGGGTCTTGGAGGGTCCAATGCCGACAAGAGACTGGGAGACGTGATGTTGGGAGCCTATGTGAAAGGCGACCATCAACAGTGCCTTGAATATGACAGGAAGATCGGGAAGAAGCAGCCAATCGCCTGGGCTGCGAAAATCGCCAGCCTCTCCGCCCTCAGCCAGACTCAGGAGAAAGAGGCAGAACTGAGCAAGTTTGCGGCTGCCTATCCGGAAATTATTCTGGGTGAAGAAATAGACAAGCTGCACTTTCAGGACTCCAGCGTTAAGCAAAACATGAAGGATTTGGTTGACTGAGCCATCCTCTCCCTTTCCTATTCCCCAAGAGAAAGGTTAAACCTTTGGCTGCGAGTGGGGGAAATAACTTAGTTTTCAATATATATCTATAGCAGCAATAATTTCAGAGGAGAAAAAATGAGCGAAATCACATACAAAGCCAGTTGCTTTTGCGGCTCCGTTGAAATCGAAACTTCAGGGACTCCTGCAATGATGGGCTACTGTCACTGCAAAGACTGCGCGTCCTGGTCTGCCTCCCCCATCACTGCAGCCACTCTTTGGCCACAAGAAAGTGTCAAAGTAGTCAAGGGGGAAGATCATATCAGCACCTTCAACAAGACTGAGCACACATACCGTAAGTTTTGTCGAAAGTGCGGAGGACACCTGATGGCATACCACCCGGAAATAGCGTTAGTGGATGTCTACGCTGCAGTATTGAAGGATTTCACATTTGAACCAACGCTTCATGTCCACTATGAAACAAAGACTGTTTCGGTGAAAGATGGACTGCCCAAATTCAAGGGCGCTCCAGGAGGAGAAATGCTTCCGGATTAAGCTGGGTGATTCTCAAGCAGTACGGATTTTCACTCTTCTCTCATCATGGAAGTATGGGGACCACTAGAGGTAGATAAGAGGATGAAAATAATTCTCCATCAAAACAGGACGTGTTAAATAAATACTTTTATAAACACTAGTGAAAAATTAATTAAAACGACTTACAGGGAAAGGAAATGAATACAGAAACACGCACAGATATTGAAGCAGCAGTTTTCAGGAGGCTGCTTAGCCATCTTGATTCACGCAAGGATGTACAGAACCTTGACTTGATGAACCTTTCCGGCTTCTGCCGCAACTGTCTTGCTAAATGGTATTCCGCCGAGGCACAGGATCGTGGAGAAGAAATCTCTGTTGATTCAGCAAAGGAGATTGTCTATGGCATGACTTACGATGAATGGAAACAAAATTTCCAGAAATGATTATAAAACAATCAGATCTAATAATTTTTAAGGGCAAAAAATGAAAACCAGACAACTTGGCCAAAATGGCGTGGAAGTATCAGCCATCTCACTCGGTTGCATGAACTTTACAGGGTTTTACGGTCCATCTGATAAGCAAGAAAGTTTTGCCTGTCTTGATGCAGCACGAGATCACGGCATAAACTTCCTCGACACGGCAGAAGTATATGGAACAGGTGCCTCTGAAGAGCTGATTGGAGAATACCAGAAAGACCGTGGTTATAAATTTACCATTGCAACCAAGGGAGGAATGGTTATTGGAGGTAAACGGGGTGAGAATGAC
>JAKUUF010000057.1 GCA_022448705.1 SAR324 cluster bacterium
ACCTAAGGAATATAGGAAGCAGCAGATTAGGAATCACACTGGATGAAACCACTACCGCAGAAGACATTCAAATTCTTTGGGAAGTATTTTCTGAAAATAATGAGCTTCCGTCGCTCGAAAAACTGGATTCAGATTTTGCAACTGGAAAAAAGAACTCCGCTATTCCGCAAAACCTGGTCCGCACCTCAGCCTTTTTACCCCATCCTGTTTTTCATCAGCATCAATCAGAAACAGCAATGCTGCGTTATTTGCGTTACCTGCAGGATAAGGATATCGCGCTGGACAAATCAATGATTCCTCTGGGTTCATGCACAATGAAGCTCAACGCTACTTCCGAAATGGTACCGGTCAGCTGGCCGGAATTTTCCAACATTCATCCCTTCGCGCCAGTGAATCAGACAGAGGGATACGTGGAACTGATCAGTGACCTGGAAAATTATCTGAAAAAAATAACCGGATTTGATGCGGTATCGATGCAGCCAAATTCCGGTGCACAGGGAGAATATGCTGGTTTACTGGCTATCCACAACTACCACAAATCACGAGGTGAAGGGCATCGGAATGTCTGCCTGATTCCCAGCTCAGCTCATGGTACAAATCCAGCCAGTGCAACAATGACAAGCATGAAAAGCGTGATTGTGAAGTGTGATCAAAATGGGAACATAGATGTGAAAAACCTGAGTGAACTCGCCGAAAAACATGCTGAGAACCTGGCCGCATTGATGATAACCTATCCCTCTACGCATGGTGTGTTTGAGGAAAGCCTAATCCGCATCTGCAAAATCATTCATGATAAAGGAGGCCAGGTTTACATGGATGGAGCAAACCTGAACGCGCTGATGGGAATCGCTCAGCCAGGCAAGCTGGGGCCAGATGTACTGCACATGAACCTGCACAAAACCTTCTGTATTCCTCATGGAGGCGGTGGTCCTGGAATGGGGCCAATAGGCCTGAAATCTCACCTTGCCGGATTTGCACCGAATCACTGTGTAGTTCGGATTAAAGATCTGCCCCCGGGAAACACGGCAGTTTCGGCAGCACCATGGGGTAGTCCGGGAATTCTGCCTATTTCATGGGTCTATATACGACTGATGGGAGGCAGCGGTCTGAAGAAATCTTCCCAGGTTGCAATACTTAACGCGAATTACCTGGCCAGGCGCTTAAATGAACATTTCCCCATAGTTTATACAGGAAAAAACGGTCTGGTCGCTCATGAATGCATAATTGACATCCGGCCGCTTAAAGCGGATACCGGAATCTCTGAAGAAGACATTGCCAAACGATTGATAGACTATGGTTTCCACGCCCCAACCATGTCATGGCCTGTTGCCGGGACCTTGATGATCGAACCTACCGAAAGCGAACCGAAAGCTGAGCTTGATCGCTTTTGCGAAGCCATGATTTCAATCCGCAGGGAAGCAGCGCGTGTTGATAAGGGTGAGTGGGACAAAACAGACAACCCGCTTAAAAATTCCCCACATCCTGCAGATGATCTCACAGACCCTGAATGGAGCCATTGCTATTCACAGGAAGCTGCTTTCTACCCGCTGGCCTCAATTCGCCGAAATAAATATTGGCCTCCTTCAGCACGTGTGGACAATGTGCATGGTGATAGAAATGTCTTTTGTGCTTGCCCGCCGCTGGAAAGTTATGAGGGCGAGGAGTGAGTCATACCAATCAATGCGGTTTCTTTTACACCCTACCTTTTGAGGAATACCAGACACTGCCTGGACTAAACCAGTCAAAACTCAAGCAACTGCTTTCATCACCTTCAAAACAAAAGCAAGGATACCAAATTCAGCAGGCAATGAATTTTGGAAACGCCGGACACTGTCTCCTGCTGGAACCCCATAAGTTTGAAGAACTCTATGTCTGTGCTCCAAAAACTTTGAGCAGGCGCGGAAAAAATGGGAAAAAAAGCTGGGAAGAATTTTGTAGGCTTCACTCAGGAAAAAATGTGCTCGCCTCAACTGAATGGGAACAATTACAAAATATCCGCAAGGTTTTCCATATTAATCCTCAAATAATGCAGTTTTGGAAGCATGGGGAGACGGAAGTTTCAATGTTCTGGGAGGATGCAGAATTGGGTGTGGACTGCAAGGGAAGGATGGACTGGTATGATGCTGATTCCATGAAAATTGTTGATCTTAAATTCACGAACAACATAGGTAAATTAAGCAATCAGAGACTGATGGATCAGTATTATTCATTACAAGCTGCATGGTACAGACGCGGTGTATACCAGCTGACGGGTAGTGCATGTGACTTTTTGTTTATCTTTATAGAAAAATATTCTCCGCACATAATACGTGTTATAAAAGACAACGAAGAAATTATAAGACACGGAGAGCAGGCAATACTAACCGCCATAAAAGGATGCAACAACAAAACATGATGGGAAATCCAAAACCTCTTGAATCCGTCTCAGTATTGTTCATGCATAAGGACCATGTTTTTGCAGTCCAGCGTCAGCCGTACCTGCTTGCCTTTCCCGGATATCATGCCTTTCCGGGAGGCAAAATTGATAATGATGAATCTTCTGTTCCCTTTAAAACAAGAATTCTTTCTGATCATGATCCCCGTAGGATGCGTGCAATTCAGAGGGAGGTTGTGGAGGAGCTTGGCTATGACATTGAAAAAGGAATTCTGCAGGATGAAGTACTTTCAATCAGTGAACTTGCTGAAGCAGTTGCCCCAGTTTTTGCTCCATTTCGTTTCAGAACATGGTTTTACCGAATTGACTTGAAAAAAATAGTTCTCTTTAAAGCTGATTCTGGAGAAATTGCCAGCAGTTTCTGGAGCACTCCTGAAAATATGCTTGATGAATTCAGAGAAGGCAAAAGCCTGATGGTTCCACCGACCCGATGGGTTTTAAAAGGGCTGATTGAAGATCCCCAGGCAACTGCGCTTGGTGATCTTTCAGAGAGATATGATGAGGATAACAGGGTTCCCAGCCTGGAAATGCTTGACGGAATCACCTTGCTTCCTGTGCGGTCAGTGACTCTTCCTCCTGCAAGTCGGACCAATGCCATTCTCCTAGGAGATGAAGATACAGCTAAACTGCTGATTGACCCCTCACCAAATTCAGAAGAAGAATACCGGTGTTTACTTAACACAATCGAGGACAAAATGCTGGATTCAGTTTTTCTCACGCATCATCATCCGGATCATCACCAATTTTCAAATAAACTCGCCCGTCATCTGCGTATTCCCATCATTCTCAGTCAAGATACTCTGCAGAGATTAACTCTCAAATATGGAGAAAACTATTTCGAGAATGTTGAGTTGCGATTTGCTACAGAAAACGAAGAAGTAACATGCTGGCATGGTTCATCTGTCCGGGTTTATGAAATACCCGGACATGATGCCGGACATTTGGGTTTGGCTCCGGACTCACTGGCCTGGTTTCTTGTGGGAGACCTGATTCAGGGTATCGGAACAGTTGTCATTCCCTCACCTGAAGGGGACATGGCAACCTATTTTTCTACTCTCGAAAAAGTAATTGCGCTCAATCCGGAAGTAATTATTCCCTCTCACGGAATTCCGATGCGAAGTACTCACCGTCTGATTGAGACGCTCAAACATCGTCGCGAACGCGAATCACAAATACTAAAATTATCTAAATCCGGAAATTCCAAAGAGGAAATTCTGGAGCAGCTTTACGAAGGACTAGACCCACGGCTTCAACCGTTGGCGATGCAAAATATTGAATCACATTTGGAAAAGCTGAACAAAGAAGAATAAATAACATAATGAAATCAAATAAAAAAGCGATTCTCCGTATGCTGGAAAAGCAAGGAGATTCATTGTCCGTAAAACAAATCCGCGGTTCACTAGGACTGAAAAAAGCAGCGACCGCAAAACTGAAAGCAGAATTACTGAAACTGATAAAAGCAGGAATAATTGCCAAGCACGGCACCCGTTACCAAAAATCTCAGAAAATAACTGAAAGAACTGGTTCAAAAGCAAAAATTAAAGGAAATAGAGAAAAAGTTAAAAATGAATTAATCTGGAAACAGACACCTGAAAGGCGGCAAAGAAGGAGTTCAGGAAAAACAGAAACAGGCTATTTCACCCGCAATCCAAAGGGTTTCGGTTTTGTTGCAATTGGAGAAGGACGTCCCGACGTGTTTATCGGTGAGCACGAGCAGGGCTTTGCCATGGAGGGTGACCTGGTTGAAATTGAGGTCTTCCGTAAACGTGGTTTTCGCAGCAAACAAAAGGGTGCAATTATCAAAGTTCTTGAGCGTGCATCAAGAGAAATACTGGCACGTTTAAAAAGAACGAAGCGTGAAACCGTTGCAGTACCGGTACACCGTAATTCAGGGTTGCCGTTTCTCCGTATTGCTCCGAAAGATGATCTTCCGGAACTGGAATCCGGAATGTTGGTTGAAGTTGAATTACTGGAAGAAAAAAAACAAACCAAAAAAACATTTCCTGCTCCATGCGGGCGTGTCTTGCGTGCACTGGAAAATACGAGCGACCACGAACTGGGTTTTCAGCTGATTCTCAATGAAAACCTGATTCGTACTGAATATCCTGCAGAAGCTCTGGCACATGTAAATAATTTTTCACAGCAGGTTCGTTTTGATGCATCTTCCGGACGCAGGGATTTACGAGATTTGGATTTTGTGACAATTGATGGAAAATCCGCCCGTGATTTTGACGATGCAGTCTGCGTGATTCCTGACAAAGACTCTTCCGGGGGATTTCGTCTTTTTGTGGCAATTGCAGATGTAGCGCATTACGTTCAACCGGAAGATCCTGTGGACCAGGAAGCACTTTTGCGAGGAACAAGTGTCTATTTTCCAACGCATGCGGTTCCAATGCTTCCGGAAGGACTGTCCAACAATTTGTGCAGTTTGCGACCGCAAGTTAACCGGCTGACACTTACTTGTGAAATGCGGATTACTGCCGAAGGAGAAGTAGTCGGTTATTCGCTTTCAGAAAGCGTCATCCGAAGCCGTGCCCGTCTGATTTATGAGGACGTGGCCGACTTACTTGAAGGAAGAACTTCTTCCATTCGCGATCCGGAACTGCAGACGAACATCCGGAAAATGCACAAGCTGGCAAAGATTCTTGAACGCAAACGGATTCAGCGTGGAGCCGTGCAGTTTAGTTTTGCTGAAGAAGTCTTTGAGTTTGATGCAGATCAGCAAATGACCGGAGTAGGACGAATATATCAATCGAGTGCAATGAAGCTGATTGAACAATTTATGCTGGAAGCAAACGAAACTGTGGCCCGTCACTGTGTGAAAAACAAGATGCCAGCTCTTTACCGGGTGCACGAGCGTCCGGACATTCGAAAATTGCAGAAACTGCAGAAAACGTTTTTTCGCTTTGGTGTAAGAACGCCTCTGGCAAAATTGGCAGATCCACGGCAGTTCAATGCAGTCATTGAGCAAATTCAGGAACTGCCACATTTTGATCAGCTGCAGGTTCTTTTGCTGCGTACGATGGCTTTGGCAGTTTATCAGACAACCAACAAAGGGCATTTTGGGCTTGCTGCGGAATATTATACGCACTTCACGTAGCCAATACGCAGATACCCGGACTTGGTGGTGCACCGTGCTATCAAGGATATGCTGCACCAGGATCAAGGTTTAAGGACTGGAAAAAGAACACTTCCACAGGTAAACAGTGAAATGGCAGAACAGTGCTCGCAGCAGGAACGGAGGGCAGAAAAAGCTGAGCGTCAAAGTATTGATTTGATGAAAGTGGATTTTCTTGCACCTCATACCGGACAAACTTTTCAGGCTGTGGTGGTTTCTGTTGACAGCCAGGGTTTTCGGGTGAACCTTGAACCGCATGGTCTCGAATGGTTTTTACAGCTTGATTCAATGAATGACGATTCTTATATTTTTGACGAAGAACGACTCAGTTTACAGGGAAGTCGCAAAAACCGTACTCTACAGGCAGGACAGCGTCTGGAAATAGGACTGCTGCGTGCAGATCCAATTCCCCGTATCTTGGAGTTTGAAGTGGTACGCTGGCTAAGCAGAACTACTAAACAATAAACACATTAAAATTATTAAATAATGGAAAACGCAATCTTAAATAATAGTATCCGCAATATAGCTATCATTGCACATGTTGACCATGGAAAAACCACCCTCGTTGATCAATTGTTCAGCCAAAGCGGTCTATTTCGTGATAATCAGTCTGTGGAGGAGCGTATTATGGACAGTATGGATCTGGAACGTGAAAGAGGAATTACCATTGCTGCGAAAAACTGCTCAGTGACCTGGAATGAAACCAAAATCAATATCCTTGATACTCCGGGGCATGCAGATTTTGGTGGAGAGGTGGAGCGTGCCTTGATGATGGTTGATGGTGTTATTCTGCTTGTTGATGCCTCAGAAGGTCCATTGCCACAAACCCGGTTTGTGTTGAAAAAAGCTCTTGAAGGTCAGAAAAAAGTGTTGGTAGTAGTCAATAAAATTGATCGTCAGGATGCACGTCCTGTTGAAGTTCTTGATGAAATATATGATTTGTTCATTGATCTTGATGCAAACGAGAAACAATTGGAATTCCCTGTCTTGTATGCAATCGGCAAAGATGGAATTGCCAAATATGAATTGGAAGATCAGTCTACTAATCTGCATCCGTTATTTGACACAATTATTAAGGAACTGCCTGCTCCAAAACATACTCTGGAGGAACCTTTTCAGATGCTGGTTGCTGATCTGGACTACTCTGATTATCTGGGACAATTAGCAATTGGCCGTGTTGCAAATGGTACTGCTGCCAAAAACGAACAGTTGGTTTGTATTAGTGAAGGAGCCAAGGAGAATACCTTGCGGGCCAGCAAAGTCCAGGTTTATGAAGGATTTATCATGCAGGAAGTGGAGAAGATTGAGCCTGGAGAAATAATGATCCTGGCAGGCATAGAAAATGTCCGTATTGGAGATACAATCTGCACGAAAGAACGGCCCAAAGCATTGAAAAGGATTACTGTTGATGAGCCTACAATCTCCATGTTTTTCTACACCAACACTTCACCTTTTGCTGGTCAGGAGGGGAAACTGGTTCAGTCAAATAAAATTAAAGAACGGCTTTACAAAGAAACCCTCTCTAATGTTTCGCTGCAGTTTGAAGAAACAAAAGATGCAGAACGCTTTCTGGTCAAAGGCCGGGGTGAATTGCAAATGGCTATTCTTATCGAAACCATGCGGCGGGAAGGATTCGAACTCGCTGTTGGCCGTCCTGAAGTGATTTACAAGGAAGAAAACGGAGAACGTCTGGAACCGATAGAACATGTTTATGTTGATTGCGAAGAAGGTTTTCTGGGTGTTGTTTCAGAAAAATTATCTAAACGAAAAGGGAGAATGATCCACCTTGTCAATCACGGGTCAGGCAGGATACAAGTCCAGTTTAACATACCATCACGTGGATTAATCGGTTACCGCAACGAGTTTTTGACTGATACTCGGGGAACCGGAATTCTGAACTCTTATCTTTACGGATATGAACCTTATCGTGGTGATTTTCCAATCCGCTTTACTGGATCGATTGTGTCAGATCGTCAGGGTAAAGGTGTGCCGTATGCGCTTTTCAATTTGGAACCGCGTGGTGTTTTATTTATTATTGCAGGTGAACGTGTCTATGAGGGCATGATAATTGGCGAACATAACCGTGATTCAGATCTGAATGTAAATCCATGCAAAGAAAAGAAACTCACCAATCACCGTGCTTCAGGAAAAGACGAAAATGTTGTATTGACTCCAATTATTCCGATGACGCTGGAGCGGGCGATTGAATTCATACGTGAGGGTGAGATTGTGGAAGTTACACCGGAAAATATCCGATTACGCAAGGTGTTGCTTTCTGCAACAGGCAGGCATACTGCACGACAACCTAAACTCTGATTCCTCCCAGCTTCAGAAATTTATCGGGAAAGAATTGAAACTATGTTCAGCAGAAAGGACTTTAGCGGAGGATTTAAGTCAAGCCTCCCAATTGTGGCAGGCTATCTTCCTGTGGGTTTTGCCTTTGGTAAGGAGTATACTTAGGTATCCATATAGGTGTCTATCAGCCCTGATATTCAGTACTATTCAGTATTACTTGGTATTAGTGATGGGGTGGGGTAAGATACTGTAGATATGAGCAAATCATGCTTATTATCATTCAGTATAATACACAGAGTACGGATTCCTAATCCCTAGCTCCGCGTTCGAGTCGCGGTGGGAGCACCATCTTTATGAATCCAAATGGATATTTGCTTTGAGTCTTATTAATATAAGGGAGTTTAATGAGAAATAATACTTTCATTTTGTATTCAATCTAAATAAAAATACTTTATTACGATAGTTCTTGAGAGAGATAGCGGCTTTTTCAGAAAACTGTAATAAAGCTTTACGAATTGTTTTGTCTAATTAAATATAAAAAAATTATATTAGAAAAAACAGACTAAAATTTTTAATAAGCACTTAGTTTGTACTTGAAAATTTGAAATTGCTTAAATTGTTTTTTAATATTTAACAAATTTTATTAACAAATTAATAACAAAGGTAAAAAAAGTGGCACATAATTCTACAATG
>JAKUUF010000058.1 GCA_022448705.1 SAR324 cluster bacterium
GCGGCTCTCAAGGCCGATTTCTAAGATACTCTTGCCCCAGAAATGATGTTAGATTATTTATAAATAACTGTCAGACCTCAAATCCATTAAACCCCCTTGAAAAAATACTGAAAGAGATTTAGTGACAGCTTCGCTCATGAAATTGTGAGTGTTATCATGAAACTGTCATGCTTCTCCAGATTGGTATCTTCTTTCTTAAAAGTCACTTCTTGATGATTTTTAAAACTCCCCCAGGCTCTGGAAACCTTGACAGTTTCTGCTTGGAAAAAACTTTTTTCCCATCAACTGTCACTTCAAAATCCCCCCTTTTTCCAGAGACAAGTTCTGAATCTACCCCATAAGCCTTTTTTAATTCCGCTGCCAGACCGACTGCGCGTGGTTCATAGTTTCAGACAACACAGTAAAATATTTTTATCTTCATAATTCTTTCAGTAATTCAATTATTTCAATTTATTTTCAGGCATTTAATTTTTCAATAATTTGTGCAGTGATTCGAGTATTTCCTGATTCTGTCAAATTATCAAGATTCTGCTTTACGGATTAAATTTTAAATACTGTTTTGCCTGTTCGAAAATTATATTTAAGAAGCAGGGTATTCTTCAATACGTAAATTATGCTTAAAATCAGTTAATTGCCTGGAGGGAGGAAAGTCTGTGGCGGGAGGACGGCTGATTTTACCAGCTATAAAGGAAAGCAGATTATACAATATGGAAAAGAATCCTGAAATGAAAGGCAGTGGAGAAAGAACATGAAACATGCGCAAAAAAGACAAAATGAACATTCCAATTACACCAGCTAAATATAAGACCGGATATGCGGACGACTCAATCCAGCCCAATGCCAATTTGCCGGCATAACCATTTTGCCAAAAATAATTTAAATCAGCTGAATCTATGAAATGGTTTCTTAAGATAATTTCATGAACAATCGAAAGCAGAAACACAAGTACAAACGCATAATACGCACCGGACAATCTTGAAATTCTGCGAGGATGATGCAAATTGATCCTTATAAATAACCATGCAAGAAGCAAAGCAGACGGTCCAAATACTTCCAGCAATGATCCGCCGATTATTGCACCTATCAAGCCGGTCCAGTTGCTTATTCCATTAGAGGGATACAGCTGATTAAAAACGGTTGGATCTTGAAAATCGGCAGTGCAAACTGACATCATCAAAAAAAAACCTGTTCCTCCAAAAAAAAGATAATCTATGCGCAGCTTGTTAAAACCCATTTTACTGACTGTAGCGGATTATAAGTTAGAATTTTTTTGGATAATATTCTTCACTATTTCTGCCACGGAAGGCAAAACATAGGCTTCGATTGACTCCCCCAGATATGCCAGCTCGCGAACAAGAGTGGAATTTATCGCAAATAAATCCGGTTTACCAAACAGGCAGAAGGTTTCAATCTCAGGATCAATGCCTTTATTGCCTACAGCCTGCTGAAATTCGCCCTGGAAATCCTCCAAACTGCGTAAACCCTTTACGATTGTTTTTGCGTTCCGTTCCTGCACGTAACGAATCGTTGATCCAGTAAAGGACTCAACGGTAACATTTTTCAGATCATAGTGCTGCACGTATTCATTCATCATACGCTTGCGTACCTCTGCATCAAAGATATACTGTTTTTCAGTATTCATTGCTGCAGACCAATAAACATGATCAAACTGCTTGGCAGTCCTTACTAAAATATCCGCATGACCATAAGTTGGTGGATTTGCACTAGTCGGATATACTGCAATTCGCATTTTTCAGGAATACGCTAAAGGTTTACAATTTTTCCTGCATGATTCACATGCATTATTTTTTTAACCTGTCGGTTAATTCATGAAGATAATTCAGTGCCTGCAAGGGAGTCATTTCATTTAAATTCAGATCACGTAACTCATCAAGAAAAAGTGATTCTTCCGGAAACATTGATAACTGGGGATCTGCATCTCCGGAATCATATCTAGTACTGACTGGTTTTTCCCTAATTTCAGCAGACAAATCCTGTTTTTTTTCTGTTATATCTTTATGTACAGGCAAATGGCGGACCATTGATGCCTCTTCCAGCTGTTCCATCACGTCAAGCGCCCGTTTGACCACACTTTTTGGTAATCCTGCCAGCCTTGCTACTTGCACACCATAACTTTTATCTGATTCACCCGAAACAATTTTGCGCAAAAATACTATTTGCTCTCCTTCTTCCTCTACACGTACACTGAAATTTTCGATTCCTTTAAGTTCCTGAGCAAGTGCGGTCAATTCATGGTAATGTGTCGCACAAAGTGTAAGGGCATTCAATTTGTGTAAAAACTCAACAATAGCCCAGGCAATGCTTATCCCATCGAAGGTACTTGTGCCCCGCCCAATTTCATCCAGTATTATCAGACTCCGATCAGTAGCATTGTTTAAAATTGCAGCTGCTTCGTTCATTTCAAGCATAAATGTGCTTTGACCAAGTGTAAGATTATCAGATGCACCAACACGTGTAAAAATTCGATCCACCACAGATAAATCTGCTTTGGAAGCTGCCACAAAACAACCGCATTGTGCCATGAGAATATTCAGTGCGACTTGTCTCATGTATGTGGACTTTCCCGCCATGTTAGGCCCGGTTATCAGCATGATTCTGCACTTTGCATCCTGCAGATCCAAATCATTAGGCACAAATTCTTCGCCCAAATCAATCCGTTCAATTACTGGATGACGACATTCCCTGAGAAACAATTTCCTCGGGGAATCCAATGATCCCAGGCTTGGACGAGTATAGTGATTATGTTCGGCAACATGTGCTAATCCTGCCAGTGTGTCCGCTACCGCAATATCCTGGGCAGTTTTCTGAACACGCAATGTGTTCGAGTTAAGCTCAACTTTCAGTTGCTGGAAAAGTTCATATTCCAGCTCACCTATACGTTCTTCCGCAGTAAGAATTTTTTCCTCAAATTCTTTCAGGTCGGCTGTAATGTAACGTTCTGCATTGACTAAAGTTTGTTTGCGAATGTAATTTTCCGGGACAGAAGATTTATGTGCATTACTGACTTCAAGGAAGTATCCGAATACTTTGTTGTAACTGATTTTTAATGAAGTAATTCCTGTAAGTTCGCGCTCACGCTGAAGCATTTGGTTAAGATATTCTTTGGAATTTCTGGAAATATCACGCAGCTGATCCAATTCTTCTGAAACCCCATCCGCTATATAACCGCCTTCTGTCAGTTTTAAAGAAGGAACTTCCTTCAGTTGCTGATTCAGCAAATCCAGTAAATCAGTCAAAGGATCGAATTTTTCTGAAATTTCCTTGAGCAAAGTGGAATTCAATTCAGAAAAATACACTGGCAGTATCTGCAACGGTTCCAGCGATTCCCGCAGTGCAATAAGATCATTTACACCGGCTACTGGTAAAGTTATTCGCCCCATTATTCTCGGCAGATCCTGAATGAATTCAAGACTTTGGCGAAATTTTTCACAGAGCATAAAATTATTTCTAAATTCTTCAACACTGTCATACCGCTGATTAATTTCTTCTGCATCCAGCAGCGGCTGACGCAGCCACTGCCTGAAAAGTCTCGAGCCCATGGGAGTACAGGTGTGATTGAGAATATGAAAAAGTGTGTGTTTTCTGACTCCGGACTGACTTTCAAACAATTCCAAATTTGCGACTGTGGCCTCGTCCAGAAGCATAGTTTTTTCAAATGCATGTCTTCTCAAGGAAGTTAAGTGGTTCAAATCACATTTTTGAGTATCTTCCAGATAACGCAATAATGCCCCGGCCGCGGAAATCCCATACGGTAAATCATCAATTCCAAATCCGGAAAGATTCAGTGTTTGAAAATGTTTTTTCAAGCTTCTCTGCGTTGCAGCAGAATCAAAATGATACGGATCAATGAAATTAAATCGACCAGTGGAAGGAAACACATGTTCACCCGGAAGTCCCGACCGGTGTTCCGGAATTGCTGCAGACTTCAATTCAGTGGTATTTTCCTTATCAAGCAATTGGGCCATGCGTCGAACAAGTTCTTCCAGAAAAATGGATTCGGCTTCTGATCTGCTTTGCGTCAATATCACTTCCTGGGGTGAAAGCTGAGCCAGGAAGTCGTAGAAACGATGAGATTCATCCAGTTGAAATTCTGCCACCTCAAACTCCCCTGTAGAAAGATCGGCAAATGCGATGCCTATGCATTTCGAACGTAAGACAACATTTATTGCCAACAAATAATGGTTCCGGTCAGGATCAATCAGTTGTGGAGAAACGGTAGTGCCAGGAGTGACCACTCTCACTACATCCCTGGTCACAAGTCCCTTTGCTTTTGCAGGATCTTCCAGCTGTTCGCAAATTGCCACCTTGTAACCTGCGGCTGTTAACTTATTTAAATACTGCTCGTACGCCTTGTACGGCACACCGCACATGGGTAATGAGTTTTTCTTTTTTTTGTCACGTGAAGTCAGCGCAATTTGTAATATCTCTGCGCCCACTATTGCGTCATCCCCAAACATTTCATAAAAGTCGCCCATGCGATAGAAAAGGAGCTTATCCGGATGTTCCCGTTTAATTGCATTGAATTGACGCATCATGGGAGTTTCAGCTTGAGGGACTGACATGGACTAAGCGTGAAGGTTGGAAAGTTTCAATTAAGCCTGGCTAACAGGCCAGGCAAGCGGGAATAATTCATGATCCATCGGTTTTCCGGCAGGCAACTGATCTGAAAGACCAGGGAAATCAGGTGAGGTTTCCCAGCTGCGAGGAGCATGTATTATGTCATCCCCTAACATCCGTATAGAAAATACCCGGCGAAGTGCTCCTGTCCCTTCTCCGCTGTGCAACGTCAGCATGTGAAAGGCTACAGCGTCTCCCGGCTCGAGTACCCACTTCAATACTGGGTATTTTTCCGGATTTGAGTCAATATCTGGTATTTCACTGAGACTTCCCTCAGGAAACCATTTTGCCTGATTTTCAAGGAAATTTCTTGGCATGTACCATGGCCCCTTATGGGAGCCTGCCACCAGTTCGAGTGTCCATTCCAGGGGAACTGGATCAACTGGTATCCAGAAACTGATGTTCTGCTTCCCTTCAATATTATAATACGGCTGATCCTGATGCCAGGGAGTCCTTTGTACAGTTCCCTTTTTCTTTACCAGCATATGGTCATGGTATAAGCGCACCTGCTTTGAGCGCATAAGTTTTGCAGCAGCTTCAGGAACAGAACTCTGAAAAATTATCCTCTGGTATGACGGATTTTCCTGCCAGGTGCAGAAATCTTCAAGAAACCAGCCGGGATCGTTTTCATTACTGGCAATCTTGGATTTTAAGCTGGGATTGGAAATATTTGCCTCAATACCTTCCCGCAAGTCTGAAACTTCTTGATCATTGAGAAGACCTTTAATCAATACTGCACCATCATTCTGATATGCTTCAATATCAGCTTCAGTAATTTTCAGGGACATATACAGTAAAACTATGCTCTTGCATCTGCTAACGAATTCAAGTGCCTTTTAAATGCTGACTCACCATCATTCTCCCAGGTTTTAAGCAGGGCAGTACCAACGATGGCTATTTCTGCCTTTCCTTGAAGCATGTGCAGTTCTTCAGGTTTAGACAAACCGAATCCCAGTGCCAGCGGCAAATCTGTGAATTGCCTGCACTGCAGCAAAAAATCTTCTGTTGACTGCTCAAGAACAGTGCTTTCCCCTGTTACTCCCTTACGGGCAACACAGTATATAAAACCTCTTCCATGCGAACAGATTTTCCTGAGGCGCTCCTCTTTGTTTGTCGGTGTACAGAGCATGATCGGGTCAAGACCAAACTCAAGACTGTGATCAAAAAGCTGTCCGCATTCTTCGAAAGGCAAATCTGGAATTATGAACCCTTTACCACCATGCCTGCTGACATTTTCACAAAATACCTGAAAACCCATGGTAAATGCAGTATTGCAATAGCCCATCATTAAAACAGGAAATTCAAAGCTCTCTGACGCCCGCTGCATCAATTTGAAATAATCCTGCAATTTTGTCCCATTCCTGAGTGCCTCCTGGTTAGCCTTTACGAACAGGGGCCCGTCTGCAGTCGGTTCGCTGAAAGGCATCTGCAACTCAACCACATCCACATCTGCCTCTCCCATTGCCTCAAGCATTGCCCAGTTATCCTCCAAGGACGGATAACCAACAACGGCATGGGTCATCAAGAGAATTTTGCGTGTTTCAAGTCGTTTGCGCAGATATTCTGTAAGTTGCATTCAATATTCCGGATTCAGATTCCAGTTGTTGTTTTCATTGATTTGATGAAGCTTTTTGGCGTAAAAATTCCTCCCATTTTTTGTCGCCAATAGCCTCAGCTATATTAAAGATATCTTTGTCACCACGACCGGAAAGGTTAATCAAAACCTGAGACCCCTCAGGAATGTGAGAAGCTTCTTCAATAACTGAAGCAAACGCGTGACTGCTTTCGAGGGCGGGAATTATCCCTTCAGTACGAATCAGGTGTTTTGTTGCAGAAATAACTGCGTCATCTGCAGTCGCAGTAAATCGGATCCGTTTTTCATCATGCAGATGACTTAAGATCGGACTTACTCCAATGTAGTCCAGCCCTGCAGCAATTGAATGAGTGTGAAGCATTTGGCCTTCTTCGTCCTGGAAAAAATATGTTTTATATCCTTGAGCTATCCCAACGTTTCCACCGTAAAAGCGTGCGGCATGTGAACCCGTATCCACTCCTCTTCCCCCTGCTTCCACTCCAACTAATTCAACTGACTCATCATCCAGAAAAGGGAGAAAGATTCCACTTGCATTTGATCCACCGCCTACGCAGGCATAAATCAGGTCAGGCAGTTTTCCTGTACTGTCAAGCATCTGCTGACGTGCCTCCTTGCCGATGATTGACTGAAACCAGGCAACCATTTCAGGAAATGGATGGGGACCGCAGGTTGTTCCCAATACATAATGAGTGGTTTCCATGCTTTCTGCCCAATCCCTCATGGCGGCATTTATTGCGTCTTTCAGAGTAGCAGTTCCATCGGTGACTGATACAACCTCTGCCCCAAGCTGTTCCATCCAAAAAACATTTGGTCTTTGGCGTTCAACGTCAACTGAGCCCATGTAAATTGTGCATTCCAGTCCCATTCTTGCGGCCATTGTAGCTGTGGCTACACCATGCTGTCCCGCTCCTGTTTCAGCAATTACACGTTTTTTCCCCATACGCTGAACAAGCAGCCCCTGGCCGATAACATTATTTGCTTTGTGAGCCCCGGTATGATTTAAGTCTTCACGTTTGCAAAATACCTTGAAATTCCCATCCAGGGAATTTGCAAAATTATCCAGTGGAGTGATTGGAGTAGGCCGGCATGAATAATTCCGCATAACATCCACAAAACCCTGCCAAAACTCCGGATCTGCTTTTGCTTCGTTAAATGCGACAATGAGCTCATCAAAAGTAGTCCTTAATATTTCAGGAATGAACATGCCCCCGTATTCACCGTAATAACCCGATTCACTGGGTATGATGGTCTGAAACGCCATTTAGATGATATTGTATATTTCAGTTTTATGATTTATGATCCGGGGTAAATTCTACGAACATTTCCCAAGCTTGTCAATTAGCCTTTATGGATGCGTCCGCTGCTAATTGCCCGAAATTTTAGAAAACTGAAAGATGAAATGAAAAGGAGTACCGTAATACACCTAATAATCATTTTAACATTGCATTTGATTGCCACTGTCTTGATCTCTGCATGCTCCGCACCCACACTTTCTCAATTTGAAGTGCAACGGCCTTCCAGAATTACTATGCCGCGTGAGGTGAAAAAAGTTTTTATTCGCGAAGATTTGATTACCGCCAACAACGATAAGCTTGGAATTAAATCACAGGTGCTTCAGGAATTAGCAAAATTACTCAACAGCATGGGTCGGTTCAAGGTCAGTGTAGTAAAATCTCTTGATGAAAAACAAATTGAAGCTGAAAAAGAGACTGTGGCTGTTATACAAGGCGAAGTAATCAGCGGAGGTGAAGTGGACCGGGGGCAATTCACTGACCTTGCCACCTGCACCGGTGGAATTGGTGGAAGAATTTCTTCTGCCGCAGCCGCTGCCATAAATGAAGAAGCCGTCACACTGGACAATTGGCGGGGATATGTCTGCCGCAGGGGGACATTTACCAGTGATGTTACAGAACTTGCTCTTTCGTCAGCATTTGCAATGGCAGGTTTGAGTGAAGCCTTACCACCAAAAAACCAGGTTGTACGCATATACAAATACAAAAATCTGTCCCTGTTCGCACAGTCAAATTTCAGTTTTACAATCATTGGCCTTGATAGGGAAACATTAGCAATACGTGCTGATTCAGCAAATTTCGGCAGAAGCATTATAGAAAAAAGTTCCTATCGCAATATCAAGGAAAGTCACTTGATTTCCCTTACTTTAGGCAGCCTGATCAGCAG
>JAKUUF010000059.1 GCA_022448705.1 SAR324 cluster bacterium
TGACAGAAAAAAATAACTGAAGTTATTCTTTAAAGATTTATCTTAAGAAATTTTTTTATGAATTTTTTCAGAATGAAGAAAAACTTGTGCGTAAAAAGATATTATTCAGATCTTGTGATCTTGAAAACAGTCGTGCTCACAATTAAGATTCCTCCGAGCATGGTCTGTAATGAAGGTACTTCTCCAAGCAGGAAAAGCGCGAACACAATTGCACACACAGGTTCAAGGCCCGCAATGAGCATGCTGGCTGTTTGAGCCCGTACATTTCTCAGTCCGTTGATAAGCAGTGCGTGCCCTCCTACAGTGCAAACTACACCAAGCACAAACAATAATGCCCAGTCTGAAGTTGTAAGAACCCATGATTCAGATAAAGACCAGGGCAGGAGAACCATTGCAGCAAATCCATTCTGCCAGCATGTGAGAAGCAGTGGAGAATGGTGACGCACATGCCCGCGATTCAGCAGGGTAAGCAGGGCAAAACCCAGACCTCCACCATGACCCCACATTACTCCTTGAACTACTGATCCGGAAAGAATGTTGCCGGAATCATCTGATGGAGAGGTGGCCATCAAGGCCAGACCGCAGATAACAATCAATACCGCTGATACGTTCCTTTTACTGAGTTTTTCATGAAAAAATATCGGTTCCAGAAAAGTTGTGAACAAAGGGTAGCTTGCAAATGTAAGCAAGCCAATTGCAACTGTGGAAACCTGAATAGATTTAAAGAATGCTATCCAGTGAACTGCCAGTATGATTCCACATAGTATCAGCCTGAGCCATTCCCGATAATTGCTGAAAATGATCTTCTTGCGCAGGATAAGCAAAGCAAGCAATAAGGCTCCAAAGGCAAAAAATGTCCTCCCCTGAACAATTAATAATGGAGAATGAGAAAGAAATTTTCCGAAAAGTCCTGTCAGGCTGACAAAAGGAAGGGCCACCAGAACACTGATAATTCCGTTCCGATACGAAACCACAGTGCCATTGATATCGGACATTGATCTGTCGTTCAAGCAGCTTTTCTGGTACGCAAATGTACCCTTAAGATCGTAATTGCGGCAGGAGTCATCCCGGTTATCCTGCTGGCTTGTCCTAAGGTGTCTGGTTTTGATTTTTCCAGAATTTCAATAACCTCCCTGGATAGTCCGGGAATTCCGGATAACTCCATATCATCCGGTAGCGATATCCGGTCGAGTTGGTTAATGTGCTTTAGTTCCTGGTTCTGGCGTGCAAGATATCCCGCGTATTTTATGTTGACTTCAACCTGTTCCCGCACTGCGGCTGAATATGACTCCCAGTCTATTTTCCCGCTGATGGAATCACATTCCTGCAGCTTTTCAATATTTAATTGTGGACGTTTCAGCAAATCATAAACTTTAACTGCGGTCTTGAGCGGAGATTCACCCAGCATTTTAAGTTCTGACTGAACAGATTTGTTGGGTGAGATTTTTTCGGTTTTTACCATACCGGTTAAACTCACTATTTCCCGCTGTTTTTGTTTAAATTGGAGATAATTATTTTTGGGCAGGGTGCCAAGTTCCCATCCTTTCTGGCTTAAACGGTCATCTGCATTATCTTCCCGTAAATGCAGTCTGTACTCGGCTCGTGAAGTGAACATCCTGTAAGGCTCAGCTACTCCCCGTGTGATCAGGTCATCAATCATCACTCCGATATATGCTTCATTGCGCTGCAGGATAAAAGGCTGTTTTTTTCGTACCTTCAAAACAGCATTTATTCCTGCCATCAGCCCCTGCGCGGCTGCTTCTTCATAGCCGGTTGTTCCGTTGATTTGACCTGCAAGATAAAGATTCTTAACGTTTTTTAATTCAAGCGTGGCTTTTAACTGAGTTGGATGAACCATGTCGTATTCAATGGCATAGCCCGGCTGCAATATTTCAACTTCTTCCAGGCCATGAATACTTCGCAGAAAATCATGCTGAACATCAACAGGCAGACTTGTGGAAAGTCCATTGGGATAAATCATCATGCTTTCCTCTGAATATCCCATAGGTTCCATGAACACCTGGTGGCGTTTTTTATCCGCAAACTTGACAATTTTATCTTCGATCGACGGACAGTAACGTGGCCCAATACCTGTTATTTGTCCGCCGTACAGAGCTGATCTACTCAGATTGTCTTGAATTATCCGGTGTGTGTTTTCATTTGTGTAGGCAATGTGACAGACTACCTGAGGCAGCAGAATTTCTGAATCCCAGAATGAAAATTTCTTAGGCTTTTCATCTCCAGGCTGTATGCCCAGTTTACTCCAGTCAATGCTTCTCTTGTCCAAACGTGCCGGTGTACCGGTTTTCATTCTTCCAAGTTGCAGAGACTGATTCCCAAGTGACAATGAAAGTTTTTTTACTGACGGCTCTGCAACTCTTCCCGCTTCCACTCGGTCTTCCCCGCGATGAATAAGGCCATTCAGGAAAGTGCCAGTGGTGATAATAACTGTTTCTGCTAAGTACTCATTATTATCAGTGCGTAATCCAATTACCTGATCCCCCTGCATCAATAATTCTTCTGCAGTTCCTTCAACAATCATGAGCCCGGGCTGTTTTTCCAGTTTCTGCCTCATTACCTTTTTGTATTCAAGATAATCAGACTGACATCGGGAGCCTCTGGTTGCAGCACCACGAGAGGCATTCAGCACACGAAACTGTATACCGGTGGCATCTGCTGCCTTCCCCATTTCCCCGCCAAGTGCGTCTATTTCCTTGACCAGATGTCCTTTCCCAATCCCGCCAATTGCAGGATTGCATGACATTTGTGCAATTGTTTCTCGTGACTGAGTGATCAGCAGTGTTTCTGCTCCCATCCTTGCTGCAGCCAATGCGGCCTCACTGCCTGCATGTCCTCCGCCAACCACCAGGACTTCATGTTTTGTAGAGTTGATTTTCATTGAACTTTTAGCCGGGTCAGCTTTGCTGAAAAGTTTTTACACTTCTCAAATGAAATAATTTAAAAATAATTTGAATGATGGATTTTATCAGTATAATGCTGAAACTTTCAAAATGTAATTTCTAGGCAGGAACCTCATTTAGAGTTTGTTTAATCTCGGCATAAATATTTTCCGGTGAACCAGTCCCGTCAATCGCTTTGAGTATACCCTGTTTCTGATAGTATCTGACCAGAGGTTCAGTCAGCTCATGGTATGTGTTGAGTCTGGATTGCACAATTTCTTCTTTGTCATCTTCACGCTGCACCAGCTTTTCGCCGGTAATATCATCTCTCCCTTCTATTTTAGGAGGATTAAACTCTATGTTGTAGCTTCTTCCGCTTGTTATGTGAAAACGCCTGCCTGCAATCCGACGTATTGCCATGTCATCAGGAACACATAGTCGAAATACAACGTCAATTTTCTGATTCCTGTCTGAAAGTATTTGATCCAGTTTTTCAGCCTGAGCAAGTGTACGGGGGAAGCCATCGAGCATGTAGCCGCATTCACATTCCGTACTGAAAATTCTGTCCCTGACTATTCCTATCACTATTTCATCAGATACAAGTTCACCTTTATCGATAATGGATTTGGCCTGCATTCCAATTTCTGTCCCTTTGCTGATCGCTGCACGAAGCATGTCTCCTGTGGAAAGCTGGACAAAGCCGAATTCTCTTATTAATTTTTGGGCCTGCGTACCTTTCCCGCATCCCGGAGGTCCAAGCAAAATTATATGAATGTTTTTTTTCATCTGGAAAATGAATGCTCTATATTCAGTTTAAGAAATACTGAGTTTTTATTTAAATTCTTACACTGTGAAAGAAAAAAATCATTTAATTTACAGGCAGGAACGGTGAGGTGATTAAAAATACAACCAGGTTTGAAAGTTCAATTATATAAAAATTACTGACAAATGAATCCATAAGAAAAAACTGTTATCCATGTTATAAGGTTTAAAACAAATAACAATTAAAATTCATTTTTTATCTTCAGACTGGTTCAATAACGCAATTCATCAAAACTTCAGGCACATGTGATTCATTGGGAAGTAAAAGCAGAGTGCTGACAATCCGGGCAATGTCTTGAGGACGGGACATAATTTCCTGCTTAACATTCGGAGCATGAATTGCTGTCATTTCGGACTGCACGTAACCGGGGCAAACAGCTGTTACCCTGATTCCATCTTCCCAGCCTTGCAAACGGGCAGTATGAGAGGCTGCCAGTGCAGCATATTTGCTCATTGAATATCCAACCCAGTTTCCTTTTACTCTTTTTCCGGACATTGAAATAATATCAATTATGCGCCCTGAACCCGATTTACGCAAATAGGGGAATGCAAGGCGGGTTAAGCGCAGCGGAGCTTTGGCATTTACTTCCCACATTTCATCCAGCAATTCTTCCGAATCATCTTCAAGTCCGATGCTGTGCAGAATGCCTGCATTGTTTATCAGCACATCGATTCTCCCAAAATGTTCAATGGTTCCATCAATCCAGGATTTCGCACTTTGAGGTATTTTTGCATCATAGGCATGGCAGAGCAGCTGTGTTTCCGGTATTGATGAAAGTGATCCAGTGAGACTGCCGGGATTTCTTATGCCAAGACTTAGAAGATATCCTTCTTCAGAAAGTTTTTCCGCAACGACTTTCCCGATCCCACGGTTTGCACCTGAAATCATCACAACTTTTTTTTCTGTATTTTTCATAATGTTTAGTGATCAGTTTTACATTGTGGCATGACTTGTCCTGTTTCGGTGTGGCAGATCTACTTTTTCCAGCAGTTCTTTAACTCAAGCTTGTAAAGCTGAACTGAAAATTTGTTTCATTGAAATTATTTTCACAATATCACTCACCTAGAGCTGTTTCAATTTCCCGCAGGACATTAGGATTTTTTTCAATTAACATTGCACTTTTCAGTTCATTCCTGGCCCTTTCATTATGTATGCGTCCCAGGGCCCATGCAGAATGACTGCGCACAACAGGTTCAATGTCATGAAGACCAATGCTCAGTGCTGGGATGGCGTCCGCATGAGCCCAGTTTCCAAGGGCTACAGCAACGTTGCGTAATAATCCCCTTCGCCTGGTGCGTTTAACGGGGCTTTTCCGGAATCTCTTGCTGAAAGCTGCCTGATCAAGCATCATCAATTCAGTGAGTTCAGCAGCATAATTTTCCGTTCGGGGCTTAAAGCCCGGTTCAACAGATCCAGGAGCATCCTTATTCCAGGGACAGACATCCTGGCAGATGTCACAGCCAAAGATGTGATTATCCATCTTGGGCCTCAGATCAGCAGGAATTGCCCCCTTGTGCTCTATTGTCAGATAGGAAATACAAAGCCGTGCGTCAACAGTACGGTCTGCGATAATTGCCCCGGTAGGACAGGCCTCAATACAGCTGGTGCAGGTACCGCAGTCAACGCGGGTAAATGGTTCATCTGTTTTCAGTTCAACGTCAACCAGCATTTCTGCAAGAAAAAACCATGAACCTTTTTCCACATTGATCAAATTGGAATGTTTTCCAAACCAGCCAAGTCCGGCACGCTGCGCCACTTCACGTTCCAGAACTGGTCCTGAGTCAACAAAACTGCGTGTGTGATTTGCGGCATTTAATTCATTGCAGAGATAGTATTCCAGAGCTTTCAGTTTGGAATGGATGATTTCGTGATAATCATCACCCCAGGCATAACGGCTGATACGAGCTTTTGAAGGATCTTGAGTTTCTGGAGAAGGATTGCCAGTGTTATAGTTACAGCCCAGTGCGACCAGTGACAAAGTTTCAGGAAGTAAATTGCGAGGATCTTCTTTAAGCTCTGAATGGCGTTCAAGATATTCCATTGTTCCGGCATAGCCTTTTTTCAGCCAGGCCCTGTATATCTCAATTGTTTCGCTGCGTGAAACAGGAACTACGCCGAACAGATCAAAACCTAAAGCTGAAGCTTTTTCACGCAGCAGGCGCGTAAGCGTGGCAGGACTCATTACATTTTTTCAGTCCACAATATTCTCTGGATCAATAACAAGGTTGCGTTCCAGTTCAGCCATTCCCAGACTCACATCCAGGTCCACTCCCTGCTGCCGGCAGCTCATGCCAAGCGCATAGAGAACCTTGAATAAATTCTGTGAGCGGCACTGTTCGCCCATCTGTCCAATGCGCATTATATCCAGTCCGAAGGCTCCTGAAATCTCCACATGGAAACGGTTGGACATGGTTTTACGTATTTGAGCGTTGTCTGCATCTTTCGGTGTCTGAATTGCGACTACAGAATTGAGACGGTCTTTAATCGGTACAAACAGCTGCAGTCCCATTGTCTCAACCCCTGCCTGCAAAGCAATAGAACTGGTCCTGTGACGCTCAAAACGTACAGGCAGAGTTTCCTCACATATCTGCCTCAGCGCTTCATACAAAGCCAGTATCCCCGGCACAGGAGCCGTGTAATGGTACTGCTGTGATCCCCAGAATGTCTGTGCACGCAAGGCATCCAGACACCAGTGCGGCTGTCGTGCTTTTCGAGATTTTACTGTTTTCCAGGCTTCTTCTGAAAAGGCAATCAGGGAAACTCCCGGAATCGAAGACAGTCCTTTCTGTCCTCCTGCAATGGCAATATCAATTCCCCATTCGTCCATCTGCATAGGCATTGTGGTCAATGTACATACGGCGTCCACAACCACAAGGGCTCCATTTTCCTTAGCCAGCCTGGCAACTTCCGGAAGGCATTTCAGTTCAACGCCGCATGAAGTTTCACCCTGTGCAAGTGTAATCACGTCAAAATTTTGTTTTGACAGAGCCTCACGTACCTGTTCCACACGAACCGGCTGAATTCCGTTTGATTTGAGCAAGGTGACATCAGCACCAACACCTTTGGCCATCTCTGCCATGCGTCCGCTGAAGGTGCCCATTGATAGAGCTAACACACTTCGACCGGGCCAGAGAATGTTGGCAATTGCCATTTCCATTGCTGCTGATGCAGGACCGGAGACACCAATAATTTTATCTGAAACTGTTTGAAATGCATAGCGCCCCATTTTCTTAACATTTCTTACAACTTTATCCATGGTTTCACCCAGATGATTAATCACAACGCCGTTTGCCCTTGAAACGGCGTGAGAAATAGGTACGGGGCCCGCGCCCATCAGAAGAAGAGGCTCTGATGGCAGGATTGTGTCCAGTAATTGTGTTTTCGGAGGTGAAAAAGACATCTTTAAAAAAACCCGCGCAGTTGAAAGTAAATTGTCAAAACACTAAAATATATGCAGTTAAATAAAAAAACCATCAATACGAAAAATTTATTTTATGTTTGAAATGAATACCTAAAGTAAAAATTGATCAGTCAAAATGCATATGCAAAAGCTGTCCCTCCACTTGGAGCAGAACACACTCAGAAAACATTTCAGGGATTTGTAAAAGAATTTGTGTACCTTCTTCCTCGAGACACATCTGGAATTAATAACTAAATCGAGAGAAATTTGAACAGGCAATCAAATTTTTTGTTGCCTCGTATTTAAAATAAGTAATGTAAAAGAAAAGGATTCCTGAAGATTATCTGATGTGTATTTAATGGAGAAACAACAGGAGCAGGCAGCAGAATGTGCAGATATGATACTCGAAAAGATTTTTTTCAGGAAGGAAGTCCCTCAATCATGATTGAGGTCAGGAGAGCCATGCAGTCCGTATTTTTTTTGTTTCGGACTGCATGGTTGCAGCGTGCATTGTGCTACTGTTTCATCCGTTCAACATATTTCCAGACAGTAGGGAGCAGAACTGCCGCCATGGCGATTTTCAACAAGTCTCCCGGAATGAAGGGATACAGTCCTAAGTCAAGAACCGGTTTATCCCAGCCAATGAAATTGCCCAGCCAGATTAAACCGGACGTGTAAAGCAGGACGTTGCCTGCAAGCAGAGGAACAATCAGTTTAAAATAACTTCGGTCAAAACCTCTTTCAGCAAACCATCCGCAGGCAACCGCGGCAAGGAAAAACCCGTAAAGGTAACCTGCAGTAGGTCCCATCAAAACGATCATTCCGCCTTTGCCTCCAGCAAATACAGGCAAACCAATGGCACCTTCGACAACATACAATGCCACGGTAATCCCTCCCAGTCTCCAGCCGTAAGTCAGTCCGATCAGAATTACCGCGAATGTCTGCATTGTCAGAGGAACCGGATAAAAAGGGACTGAAATTTGAGCGCAGAGAGCGATCAGAGCCGATCCTGCAATAGTGATAGTCACGTAAAGGGAAATTTTATTTGAGTTGTTTTCAGCTTTATCCAGAACAAGAGTTTCAAACAAACTTGGATAAGTTAACATCTGGTCCTGGTTTTTCATTGTGCACCTTATTAAAAATTAGAATTCAGAAACTTTTTTTTGAACTTCCGAGCAACA
>JAKUUF010000006.1 GCA_022448705.1 SAR324 cluster bacterium
GGATCAAAATACCATGCACAACCAAACTGAAGGCAAAACAGCCCACAGCCAGCATCAAAAGCATATACCAGTATTTCCATGTACGTAGTGCAACAAAAAATTCTTGTAATTCTTGCTGTATTTGGCTCATTGAATTGCAGGATTAATGTTGAAAATAAAGTGCAAAAAAAAACGGGATGGCCGCATCTGCAGTCATCCCGTTTTAAAAGTTTTATTCTAAACTGAATTATGAAGCAGTTTGAACACTAACCGCGCAAGGGCCTTTTTGCCCCTCTCCAACTTCGAATTCCACTGTTTCTCCTTCTCTGAGGTATCCACCACGGACCTCAGAATGGTGAACAAACAGGTCTTTTCCGGACTCCTGTTCGATGAATCCGTAACCCTTGCGTTCGTTAAACCATTTTACTTTACCTGTAGGCATATTGACCTTATATTAAAAATTAACAAACCTCTTCTCTTAATACTAATTATTGAAGAGGGAAAAGCGACATTATGACATGAAAAATTGTAAATGCAAGCAAAATTAAACATAAGACACATGTATAGTTTATCTTAAAGGCAATGCAGCCAACTCTGCTTCCCCCGACAGTGTTTCAATTAATCCGGCATATACACCACTATGCTCAATAAGATTTGCGTGTGAACCGCGTTCAACAATTTTTCCTGCATCCATCACCAGTATTAAATCGGAATTACGGATAGTACTCAGCCTGTGTGCTATGGCAATCACAGTTTTGTCCTGAAATATACGTTCAATTGCCTTTTGAATGAGGTTTTCAGTCACAGAATCCACCGAGCTCGTAGCTTCATCGAGAACTATTAAGTCACTTTCTCCAGCCAATGCCCGTGCAAAAACTATCAATCGCCCCTGACCCTCTGAAATATTTTTCCCTCCTTCAAGCAGTTTAAAGTCATATTCCTCCGGAAGCTGCTCAATGAAAGAATGTGCGTAAACATACTTAGATGCGTCCCTTACTTTGTCTAATGTTATTTCCTCACGGTTGAGTGCGATGTTGAAGCTGATGCTTTCAGCAAATAAGTAGGACTCCTGCTGCATCAATGCTATCATCCTCTGTAAATACCTGCGTGGTATTTCCTTAAGCTCCACACCATTGATTGTTATTGATCCCTCATAACTGGTGTAAATTCTGTTGAGCACACGCACAATTGTTGACTTGCCTGAACCAGTCGCCCCGACAATAGCCACGCGGTTCCCCTTTTTCACTTTGAAGGAAACTCCCTGCAGAACCCAGGGGCTGCTATCAGTGTATCTAAAGTGTACGTCTTCAAATCGCAGTTCCTGAAATTCTTTAAATCGCTCAGCCAGCTGTTCATCTGTATATTTTTCTGCAAACAGCTCTGCATCCTGTTCTTCAGGTATTTCGCGAAACAATTTGTCTATATTTTCCAGCGAGGAAAGCGCACGCTGTATTACAGAGATTTGTTGAGTAAATTCGCGGATAGGCACAAAGATTCGATTCAGCGTGTTAATGAAGCCTACAAGTACACCGATTGAAACAATACCCACTAGTATCTGCCAGGAACCGTACCAGATCATCAATGCCAGCGCAATCGATGTAATGCCTTCGATTACTGAATATAGAGCTGCATCATAAAAATTTGAATGTGACTGTGCCTTGAAGAAGTGCCTTGTTTTTGTTTCAAACTGGTTCTGTACTTTGCGCTCCGCAGCATACAACTGTATTGTCTTTACACCGTTCAGGCATTCCTGCAAATAACCTGTCGCATGCGCCAGCGCCTCACGTGTTAAGTCATAATAATGCCTAAGACGCAAACGTAGGAATTTGCTCACAAAATAAATCGGGGGCAAAATCAGCATCACAACCAGCGTAAGCTGCCAGCTCAATGCGATCAGCAGTATCAACAGGGCAATTGTTTTTAGAAAATCCGTGAAAAGTGAAAGGACACCGATCGCGAGAGAATCGTTAAGCGCTTCCATGTCACTGGTGAGCCTTGTCAGAACCACGCCGATTGGGGACTGGTCAAAGAAGGAGCGGGGCATGGAAAGAATATGCGCGTACAGGTCACTGCGCATAGCGCTGATGGCCTGCTGTCCTGTCCTCTGGAGAGAAAAAGTATATATAGAGTCCGCAAAATATCCTATCGCAACTGCCGCTGTCATCAGGGCTACCATCTTGAACAAACCATCCAAATCTCCTGGAACAACATGATCATCTATGATTCGAATGATAAACCACGGAAGCAGCAAAGTTGCACCTATTGAAAACGGAACCGTTGCAGCACCCAGAACTACTTTTTTCCAGTGAGGCCGTACATATACGAGAAACCGTTGAAATAATTGCCAGTCGCTGACTACTTTTTTCAATGCTAAAACTTGTTCAGGGTTTGAAGACTGAAAGGAAGGCTTGCAGCGTTACAAGCGTGATTGGACAGAGGCCAGCTGCACACAAGTTACAAAAACCTGCATTGCCTGATCCAGATCCTCCACACTTGGAAAGGTTGGTGCCAGCCTGATATTTTTGTCATCCGGATCTTTGCCGTATGGGTAAGTCGCACCTGCAGGAGTAAGCTTGACTCCGGCTTCGCCTGCAAGGCGGATTATTTCCGTGGCAAGTCCAGGAATTGAATCAAATGAAACAAAATAACCGCCTTCGGGATTGTGCCAGCTTCCCATTCCTTTGTCACCCAAGCCTTCTTCCAGGTGCTTTTGTACCATGGCAAACTTTGGTCTCAATATTTTTGCATGCCTGCTCATGTGTGCCCTCACACCTTCAATATTCTTTAGAAACAGCACATGTCGCTGCTGGTTCAGTTTGTTGGGTCCTATACTCATCACCTCCAGGCGTTTGCGAAAATGCTGCAGGTTTTTCTCAGAAGCACCCAAAAATGAAATCCCTGCACCGGCACATGTGATCTTTGAAGTTGAGGCGGTTAAAATCAAATTATCTTCCGTTCCATGCCTGCGGCAGTAATCCATAACATTGGCCAGTTCCTTGGGGTTGTCAAACAGGTCATGCACTCCATAGGCGTTGTCCCATATTACCCTGAAATGAGGACCAGATATTTTTCCCAGTGCGGCGATCCTGTCCACCACCTGTTCTGAATAAATACAACCGGTAGGATTGGAATACTTTGGAACACACCACATTCCCTTGATCATTGGGTCATTGCGAACCAGATTTTCCACTGCATCCATATCAGGACCATCATCCAGCATGTTTACATTAATCATGCTGATTCCCAATTCCTCACAGATTGCAAAGTGCCTGTCATATCCTGGAACAGGTGCCAGAAATTTTACTTCACCCTGACTATTCCAGGCAGTATCAGGCCCCTGTGATCCATGATAATATGCGTGAAGCATATAAAGATACATCAACGTCAGGCTGCTGTTGTCCTGGCAAATCACCTCAGATTCCGAAAGTCCCAGTATTTCAGCGCCCAGCTTACGTGCTTCAGGAATACCATCCTGTCCGCCATAGTTTCTCAGATCAGTCCCATTTAAGGATATCATTTTCCCCTTCAGAAGGCCTTCCATCTGATTGGCAAGGTCCAGCTGTTCTGTTCCTGGTTTTCCCCGTGTAAGGTCCAGTTTCAATCCGGATTCCTTATACTGACTGAACCTCTGCAAGAGATTTTTTTCCCAGTTTTTCAGATCCGGTTTAGAAGTTTTTTCAAGCTCCATTATCAGTTAAAAAAATGGTTCAATTTTCTGCAATCATTATCTGTTTCAGGCCTCCAACTGTCAATCCTCAATGCATTTGATGAATGACTCAACTTACAGGTTTTTGACTCAATCCTACTGAGACCATTCAATTATTTTTTCGCAGAAAGCTCCTCCATCTCCCAGAAAATCATCTATAATATTAAAGTGGTTTTTTCCTTTTACAGAAAGATATTTCGTGCTGATTCCATGATGTTGCAGGTACTCCGCATAGTTTTCAGATTGTCGCTGAAATTCATTTGATTCTTTTTCACCGACTGCAACAACAACTGGTGAAGAGCAGGTAGGTTTTTGCAGCAGTGGACTGTTTCGCAGCACCTCATCTGTGGTGAGCTGCAGTTTAGGCTGAAGCCAGGAAAATGGAAAAGGGGCAAGATCAAACAGTCCACTGATGGGCAAAAAGCCCTTGATCAAATCCTGAGGCAGTCCGTAATCATTTTCCCATGATACAGACATCAGCATGCCAGCCAGGTGTCCTCCTGCAGAATGTCCGGAAACAGTTATCTGTTCCGGATTTGCCCCAAAAGACTCCGCATTACTGTAAGTCCAGGCTACTGCAGCTCGGGATTGACGCACAATTTCATCAATTTTAACTGATGGACAGAGTGCGTAATTTACAAGTACCGCGGTAATACCGTTACGCACCAGACCTTCCGCCACGAAGGCAAAATCCCTGCTTTTAAAAGAGTGCCAGTAGCCCCCATGAAAAAAAATGTGTATTGGTGCAGTTGCTGTATCCGCGGGAAAAATATCAAGAATTTCCGCTTTGGTTGGTCCATATGCCACTCCTGACTGGTGGGGATATTCTTTCAGAACCCGTTTGCTTTCCGTGAAATAACTTTCTACGTTTAATTCAAAATTGTCCACGATCAAACGCGGATTATATTCCTGATCGATTTCCTGCTGTGTGGAAAATGTGTGATATAACATTATTTTTCCGTTAAATTCTGCCAGTGCATACAGAAATTCTGTAAGCCCTTGAACTAATAATTCCGTTGAAAACAAATCTTATGAAGAAAATGGATCCCCTCGTAAACTTAAATGACGGTTCTCAATTCAGTACTCTCACACATTAGAGTGATAATACTTGCTCCCACCCCAATACTTTCCAATAAGGTAAGCATGGAACCAGTAACCTATCCCCAGCAATTTCACAAAGGGAAAGTGGGGATCCTCCATAAAATCTTCCTTTTACCCAGCAAAGGGGCACCTGAAGATGATCAGATCCGAGACAGGACTGTGGTTGGTCAAGTGGTCAATACAAAACCATTACGTCCTTTTTTCAACATCACGTTTTACATAAAGGGGATTTACCGGTGCATTAAAATCAATTTTACCTGATTCAAGTTTATGCGCACCAAGTCTGTCCAGAAGCAATGCATCCGCAATGGGGTAATCCAGAGGCAACAGTTTCAACTTCTCAAACAATGGCTCAGCTTTGCGTCTTTGGGGATTCACTCTATGAAGGACAACCGCTTTATCTCTTGAGGTATCCAAAAACATTTCAAGACTCGTAAGTTGAATCGGCGTTCGTGCTTCAGGTTTTCCATCAATAATGCTGTACCTAGCGTGAAAAACTTCACTGCGAGTGCAGTTAAGTAACACAGGAAAATCTTCTTTTAAGCTGCTGATTTGTCCAGCAAGCAACTCTAAGGAATCAACAGGAACGACTGGTTTTTGATGCACCTGTGCAAATGTTTTTACCACACCCATCGCAATCCTGACGCCAGTATATGAACCGGGTCCGCGATTGACGACATACGCATCAATATCAGCTAATTTGATCTCGGCATTTTTCAGCAATTCATCAATTACTCCAAAGATAATTGACGAATTTTTCCGATTGCATAAGGAATAGTAATTTGCCAAACACACTCCATTACTTGTTAGGCAGACCCCCAAATGCTCAAAAGAAGTATCCACTGAAAGCCTGATCATTTAATGCTCCCCTGAAATAATTTTAAGATTAACCGCAAGACAAATTCTGTTGTTCCATAGTGTTGAAAAGTATGTCAAACTCACTTGATTCAGTCTCCAGTATTAGCCGTCTGTGGTGATCAGATACATTTTTGAAACGAAGGTTGAGTACCGGTTCATCTGTCAAATAATTCTGGAGCATTTGCGGCCACTCAACCATAGTAACACCTTGATCTGCTATCAGGTCTGCACGGTCCATATCATAAAGCTGTTCTGGAGCAGTCAGGCGGAAAAGGTCCACATGAAATATGTACCAGTTGCATTTGTAAATGTTAACAAGTGTATATGTAGGAGAAGTAACTTTATCGGGGAGAACACCAAGTCCGGAACAGAGACTTTTGATAAAAGTAGTTTTTCCGGAACCCATGTCTCCCCAGAACAGCATTATTGATCCCTGAAACAAATGTTCAGCCATTTTTCGGGCGACATACTCTGTTGTTTCAAGTGAATTAAGCTCAAGTGTTAAATTACGCATCAGACAAAGATGAATAATAAGCTGCTGATAAGTTGTCGAAATTTGGGCTATTCGGCAACGTCTGCCGAAGATTTTTCTGCTGAAACAATGTGGGATATTTGCAAGTTAAACCTGGATCTGCATGCTGGAGAGAGAATCAGCTTCTATTTTAAAACTGAGGAACAAAAGAGTGTATTATGGCGTCTCTTTGAACGAAAGCTCAAGCCCAAAACCGGCTCATTGCGAATCTCAGCCAGCACTCACATTCATACAGACCAGGGTCTGCTGGATGGTCTTGATAAGAGTTCATCATTGCAGGAAAATCTCCAGTCCAGACTTTTTGAAGAAAGGCCATGGTTCGGTGGAAAAAGAAAGACCATGGACACATTGATGTACCGGCTGGGATTGATCGGAAGAATTCAATACCTCCCTGTTAATGATCTTTCAGATCAGCATTTAACCAGGTTCTGGACACTGATGCTTGCAGCCGCAAAAACAAGGGTATTTATGCTGGACCGCCTGCTTCCTTTGCTGGATGAAATAAGTATGTCTTTTTTACTGGAATGGATGGAAAGTTTTCCGGGAAGCATAATTGTGTTTGGAGAGCATGCTAATATTCTTAATGCTGTTGAATCAAGGCAGGATAAGCAAATGGCATTGTCAAGGTCCCTCTTTGACCTGGTAATCAGTTTCACAAGTTACGGAGAGGCAAAAACCTTGATCAATAATCAAAAAAAGTTTATCGATGATAAGTAGATTTCATTATTATCCCTGTATGAAGAAAATGACCTGTGGAAACGTCTCATTATCAGTTGACAAAACCTTATCTGATCTGCTGTCAAAAAATTAAAGTGAAACACTAAGAGAAGAGTAACTTATTGAAAAAATACTGATTTATAACAGTATGAAAAAGATTTTGAAAATTTTACTGGCACTGAAAAGATGAAATTCAGCAAAAACTTTATCGAGAAAGTTCTCAATGCTACCGATATTGTTGAACTTGTTTCTGATCATGGGATAGTGCTCAAAAAAACAGGTGTAAATTTCAAAGGACTTTGCCCCTTCCACTCTGAAAAAACGCCTTCATTCAATGTTAACTCACAACGTGGGTTTTTTCATTGCTTTGGCTGCAAGGCAAGTGGAGACTCAATCAAGTTTCTGATGCAGATTGACCGGCTCTCTTTTACAGAATCTGTCCAGGAACTTGCCAAACGAGCTGGAATTCCTCTGGAAAGAAACACCAGACTGACACGCAATCAAAACGCTGATGAAGAAATGGGGCTTCAATGCCTGCGCGAAGCTGCATCTTTTTACATGGAAAAAATTCAAGGGGAAGAAGGAAAGTACGCTTCCGAATATCTGCAGCAGAGGAAGGTTTCGGGAAAAATGTGTGAACGTTTTCAAATAGGCTTCTCACCCGACAAATGGGATGAGACATTCAAAAATCTGACGCAAAAAAAAATCCCCCAGTCTGTAATAGCACGTACTGGCCTAATCAAGAGCAGTGAAAAATCTGGAAGATTTTACGATACTTTCCGTGGACGCCTGATGTTTCCAATAAAGGATCCCCGTGGACGCTGCATAGGTTTCGGTGCGCGTTCCCTTAAGCCTGGTGATAAACCAAAATACCTCAACAGCCCTGAAACCGCCTATTACCGCAAAAGTCGAACTCTTTATGGATTACACGAAGGACTTGATGAAATTAGGAAAAAAAGCAGAATTATCTTTGTTGAGGGCTACCTTGATGTAATTCGACTTCATGAAAACGGTTTCACTGAAACTGTTGCCCCATGCGGAACGGCATTAACGGCGGAACATTTAAAAATAGTCCGTCGTTACGCTAAGACTGCAATCCTTCTTTTTGACGGAGACTCCGCAGGAAAAAATGCGGCGCTTAAGCACGCCCATCTTCTGCTACCCCAACCCCTTGAGTCATATATAATTAATCTTCCTGATGGTGAAGACCCGGATACTTTCATGCTGAAGCACGGGAAAAAAGGTTTAGAAGATTTGCTGGATCACAAAGTTCCGGCACTGGATTACCTGGTTCAGCAGACAATAAAAAATCTTCCGGACACAATCCAGGGTAGGATGCAAGGACTGGAAGAACTGCTTCCAACATTGCATCAGATAAAGGATCCTAAACGCCAACAGATTACATTGGTCACAATAGGCGAACGAATGAAAATCCCCCCGGAAATGCTTTCAAGAGAAATACAAAGAAAATCAAATAAAAACTTGCAATCCGAGCAGGAAAATGATAGACTTTTAAGCTCGCCAAGTACTTCAACAACAATTTCTCAAGATGAACAGTGGCTGTTACAGTCATTGCTTCGCAACGGCCGGTTGTGGCCCAGGGTACGTGAACATTTGAAACCGGAAGAGTTCAGCACCCCGCATTTTCACCAGCTTTATGCCAAACTTTTGCTGCTTCCTGATGAATCTTTTCAATCATTCGATCCACTCAAATTTGAAAAAACTGATCCTGAGCTGTTCGAATCAGTGATGCAGCTGCTCAGTCAAGAGATTCCCAGTCATGATTTTGGATTGTCGTTAAAGCGCATCAAGGAACACAACCTGGAGATGGAATATCAGCAGAGCCTTATCAAAAGCAAAAGCAACGAAGATCGTGCAATGGCCGGAGCCAAAAGAAGAACAGAAGAAGAGAAATTGAAAAATCTGAAACAAATTTTTTAGCAAAAATTTGAAACTTAATACCCTGCACAGGAATCCATGAGTAAAAAAAACAAAACAGAGAATACCATCTCTCCCGCTGAGGAAAAAATTGTAAAGGAACTGATTGCCGAAGGACGTGAAAAGGGATTCATTACTATTGATGAAATCAATGAAAACCTTGGTAATGAAACTCCATCAGCAGAACAGCTGGAGAAAATTTTCAGCATTTTTTCTGAAATGGATATCGAAGTTGTTGATAATGATAAAAATACGGATTTTCTCAGTGACCAATCAGAGACGGAACCCGAAATTGATTTCGATAATGATGAACTCAATCTTGACCCGGGCATTGACAATTCAACTGATGACCCTGTACGCATGTATTTACGTGAGATGGGTAGCATCCAGCTGCTGACTCGCAGCGGTGAAGTTGAAGTTGCAAAAAAAATTGAAAGCGGCAATCTTGAATTGATTGAAATTTTTTCTGAATCGAATTTAATCCTGCTTTACCTGAACAACCTTTCCAGGCAGCTCAAAACTCAGAAAATTAAAGCCCGCCATGTTGTTTCGGGACTTGATGAAGATGACAATGTCATTGAGGATGAAGATAAAGCCACAAAACAGATTATTAAGCAACTTGATCAGGTCTGGAAGAATTACACTTCTGTTAAGAAAATCCTCGAAAATGAATCGAACCGGAAGCTCAAGCCGGCAGAAGTAAAACGGTTAGAGAAAAATCAGACTGTTTACAAAGATACAATCCGTAGCATAAGCTTCAATTCCAGGCAAATTGAGTTAATGTGTGAGGAGATGTTTCTGCACAAGGATAAAATTGATCATTCTTTCAGGAAGATGAAAGGCAATATTAAACGACTGAAAATGTCATCGGAGGAAATGGATGAATTGTTTAGCATTTTACGTCATGGTAAAAGAAAGAAGGATAAGGAAAAAGCTTCATGGGATATTAGAGAAAAATCAGGACATACCCTGAGCATCGCCAACCGCTACTTTGAAAAGATAGAACTGTGCCGCAAGCGTATCGAGGTGATGATTGATCAGACTGAACTGACACTGGAAGAATTCTCCAGAGAAGTTAAAAATCTCCGAAAAGTGGAACATAGAGTCAAGTCCGCCAAAAGCCAACTTGTTGAGGCAAACTTAAGACTGGTAATCAGTATCGCTAAAAAATACACTAACCGCGGATTGCAGTTCCTGGATCTTATTCAGGAGGGTAATATCGGGCTGATGAAGGCAGTCGACAAGTTCGAATATCGTCGTGGATACAAGTTTTCAACTTATGCGACATGGTGGATTCGCCAGTCCATTACGCGGGCCATAGCAGACCAGGCACGCACTATCCGGATTCCTGTACACATGATCGAAACAATCAACAAGCTTTCGCGGATTTCACGCGCCAAGGTGCAGGAACTGGGAAGAGAACCTACAGCAGATGAGCTTTCGGAAGATCTCGGCATGCCACTATACAAAGTCCGCAAAGTGCTTAAGATTGCCAAGGAGCCGATTTCACTCGACACACCAATAGGGGATGATGAGGATTCACAACTCAAGGATTTTATCGCGGATGAACAGGTAAGAGATCCCGGCGAAGCGACAGTTTCTTCAAACATGAGTGAACGTACTCGCGATGCCCTGAAAACACTTACTAAGCGTGAAGAAAATGTACTGCGTATGCGCTTCGGTATTGACTCCAGCAAGGATCATACGCTGGAAGAAGTTGGACAGGATTTTGATGTAACACGTGAACGTATAAGGCAGATTGAAGCAAAAGCCCTACGCAAGCTGCGTCATCCAAGCCGGTCAAAATTACTAAAATCTTTTTACGAATAAGTAACTCAGGTTTAAGCTAAGCATGTGCACGCTGCATTTTACCACTTGCTGCTTAAACCCTGAGCCATGTCGTTAACACCTGGTCTTGCCTGTATGAGGTTGTACCGGAAATTTTCTGTTCTTGTGACAGTCAGCTTGCTGATTATTGCCTGTCTTCCGGCAAACGCAAATTCGGAATCTGTCATAATTCAGAATGTTGAACTGCTTAGACGCGGGAAACAGATCAGCGTAAGACTACTGACCAGCAGTCCTCCAGATTACCAGATCACAGAAAACCTTGCAGCACAGACTCTTGTGGTCAAGTTCAAAAACGCCCGTGCTGATTTTGCTGACGGTCGCATGGAGCGCCTTTTCAACGACTTGCAGCTCTCGGGAATTCGTTTTTCAGAATTTGACGGAGAAATCTGGGCACAGTTCAAACTGGAGGAAAAGGACCTCACCTATTCCGTAAGTGCTCTCACCAAAAACTCCGGCGTACAGATTGATTTCCGTCCTGCATTTGAGATTAAGCCCCTGCCAGATCCTCCTGAGGACGCTGTCTACCAGTTGTCTTCTCTCAAATTTGATTCCACAAACAAAAGCTTCACGCGCCTTATTTTCGATTTTTCAAAAACGGATAAATTGACCACTTCAAACCTTGTCCCGGAAGATAAGGGGCCTCCCCGGATTTTCCTGCTGGAAGACAGCCGCCAGACTCAGCTTACTATCCGACTGCCAAACACACTGCCCAAAAAGGAGCTGGAGAAACTTGAGTTCAAGGGTAAACGACTTGAACTTGCAGCACTAAAAGCAGAATTAAATCAGACATTTATTGAGTTGAATCTGAAAGTTAAGGACATCAAGGTGGAGAGACATTTTGTTTCTGCACCAACCCGCTGGATGCTGGACATTCAGGGAACTCCAATCAGGGAAAATATTGTTGAGGAAGTACAGGAAGGTGAAAAATTAAGTGCAGAGGAATTAGCCAAAATTGAAGAAGAAAAAAAGGCTCGTCGCAAAAGAGCGGCAAAAATTAATCCAGAATTCAAGCTTGGAGAAACTGCATTTCGAGACAGGCTGTATGACAAGGCCGTGGGCCATTTCCGAAAGGCATACGCAATTGGGAAGGAAAATACTGCAGAAGAATTCGGCGATCCCCTTCATCCACAGGCGGCAAAGGCATTGTTCCGTATTGGAGATACAATCTACACCATGCTGGAACGCAGGATTGGCGACAACTATCACCAGGCAATTGAGGCATACAAGACAGCAATACGCATCACCAAGGATGCACAGAAAACTGCTGCAAATAATGGAGATAACTTTGAACCGGTTTCCCTGCTGCCTCACGCCAATTTCCGAATAGGTCGTGCCTACCAGAAAATGAAATTCCATCATGAGGCCGCTGTTTACTACAACATCCTGCAGGAAAGCTACCCAAATTCAATGGAGGCAATGGAAGCAAGTTTCTGGAAAGGCATGAGCCGAGTCGATCAGCGACAGTGGGAAACGGCTATTACTGATTTCCAGGAATACCTACGCTCGGCGCCCAAGCCCAAGTTTTATGCCGTCACTCATTACAAGATGGCGCAGGCTTATTACCGCCTTAAACGCTACATTACCGCCAGAGAATTTTTTGATATTGCCAGGAGCTCCGACAAACAATATGCAGGTGATGATCCCACGCTTATGTTTCACATGGGAGAAACATATTATGAAAATGCTGAATACGTGACTGCCAGGGAAATATTCAAGGAACTGCTGCAAAAATATCCAAACGCAGATTTTTCCAAACTGGTAGCAATCCGTCTGGGAGATTTTCTGCGTGATGAAGGCAAGGAAGATGAAGCAATACAGGCCTACCAGAATGCAATCAGCAGTTATTCCCGGGAGATCGCGCTGGTGGGCAAGCTGAGAATTGCCAACATCCAGGCAAAACGGCCCTATTCGGATGAATACCTTGAGGCAATCAAGGTTTATGAAGAAATTCCCAGTCTTTATCCTGAAACACCACAGGCAGAAGAAGCAATGCTGCGCAAGGGCCTCACACTAACTCAGTACGGATTCTTTAATAGTGCCATTAAATCACTTGAAGAATTCATGCAGAAATACCCCCAGAATATTTACGTTAAGAGAAACGTGATCCAGGAAAACATTGACGAAAATCTCAAGGGACTTATCGACGGCCATTTTCGTGAAGGCGACAATTTCGCCCTGGTGAGTGCATACAATGACTATAAGGCTAAATACCTGTTCAACTTTCGCTTTGACACAACCCTTTTTCAGACTGCAGCAGCACACCGCAGGCTTGGCTTTTATGAAGAGGCATTGGATATACTTAGTTTTCTGGAAACACGTTCCGAGGGAACAGTCGGCGAGCTGGTACAGCTGGAAAAAGCCATGACACTTCAGCAAAGCAACAGACTGGTTGATGCACGTGACACATTGGCACGTTTTCTCCAGCAGTATCCTGAAAGTCCCTATGACGCTGAAGCAAGACAGCTTCTGGCAAGAATCTACAGGCAGCAGAAATCCTATTCACTGGCACTGCTTGTTTATAGGCAGACACTGCAGAAATATGACCGGAACAGCAGCCCCCTTCAGGCTGAAATAGTCCCGGAACTTTTTTTTGAACTGGGCGAGATGCATGAAGAAACAGGTGAGTTTGTGGACGCAGGAGAAGCTTTCATGCAGGCAGTAGCAAGTTATAACCATCCCGTAGATCATCAGGACACTCCCGGATACATTGTCAAGAGCCATTTCCTTGGCCCTGAAATGCACCACAAGGCACAAAACTATGATGTAGCACTGGAAAGCTACAAGCAGGCAATCAAGATATATGGAAAAACAGAAAATGAGGAAATAATGGAACAGGTTTTCTGGGCGCGCTATCAGAGCGGTGTTATCAATGCCAGTAAAGGAGATGAACAGCAGGCACTTAATATTTACGCTGAACTGATGAAACTGCCGGGAAACGAAGATAAACTCTGGAAAAAACTAGCCACAGAAAATCACCGCACAATCTTAAGCAAACTTTCATATGATGATTACCTGAAAGAATGAAAAAAAGATAGAAAGATAAATTACAAAACCTCTAAAAAATAAATCTATAGAAACCCATATATTTCTAAAGTCTCGAGGCACTAAACTTCCTAAACTTTCCTGTAAGTTATTTGAACATTAGATAATCATCCTAATTTAAGTTGGCAACACAATTACCCTTCTGATTGAACAGCATTCTTCCTTGTCCAATCTTGGATAATTGGCAAAGCCCAACTACTCAAGGCCTGGCTGTAACATTTTTTTTTGTACACACCCTCCTACAACCCAGCATTTCGGGTTTATCCTCAATATGCATCTGCAGAGTAAAACTTTTATTCTGCTAGTTTTAACTGGAGCGTATAGCCTTAAATGGGGATCGTAAATGTCGTCTTAGAGCTTTATTACAGAATAAATTGTAATTCTCACGAAAAACCCCATAAGAACAGATATCTTGTAAAAGTAAGTTTCTTAAGAGATTTATATCCCGCTGCTATTCCTGGACCTTTTTTTCTTCCCATAAACCGAAGGCAACGGCTGTACATACTGTAAGGATGAAATACAGCATTGTAGTGAGCAGTGCCGGAAAGAAATCCATTACAATCAGCAGCAGCAGAAACAGCACCGCAATATTGAGGATTGGGAAACTGAGATAAAAATCCCAGATAATCTGGAACAAGTCCCTGCGGTTCCTGTAAATATTGCCTAGAATTTCATTCAGTTCCTGTTTATCTAGCAATGAGAAAGGCTTCTTGCCTGCACTATCAAATACATTTGACTTGAGCAACTGCAGCGATGCTTCGGTTTCTCTCCGTTTTCCCTGATTTGAAAGCAGCCTAAACCACTGATTAGATACAGTGGCAGATTCTTTGGCTTGCACAGACTCATTATTCACCTTATCTGTAGACTGCTTTTGCTGAAGCTGCTTATTTTTACGCTTTTCCTCAACTGGATTTATTCCCATTTTAATTTTTTGTTTCGCCTCATGCCTTCTTTCTCTTGCTTCCTTCAATGATACACCTGGCCATACACCGAAAGATGCTAACTTGCTTTTGCCATCAAATGTATATTTCATTCGCCAGTATTTAGAACCGTTTGGATGTATCAGCAGGAACATACCGTCACCGTCATAGATTTTATACTGTTTTTCAAGTATCTGTGCTTTCCTAATTGAATTCTCAGTAAGCTTGTTCATTATCAATTCATTATGTTATTATTTTTGGAAATATTAACGTTGAAGCCATACATTATTATCATACTTTGTCTTTTTAATTTTCCCAACATTAAAAAATGATGAGAATTATATATTTCTACTCGTAACAATGCAACATATATACCCCACTATAATTCTTATAAATACCCCTATTTGTGCTATACTATATACCCCATTATGATAATATTCTGTAAAAAAAGAAAATTCTATTTCACACTAAAAAATTATTTTTATTTATCACACACTTCGAATATATATTTTCTTGAATAGTATTACTTAATACTTTTAGCTTACAAAATAACATCATATATAGAGGAAAATACATTATCATAAGATATTATTTATTAAATTAATCCTTATATATGTACCCCATAATTTTTCCTGCTATCAATATTTATATTTTATACTAACAGTGTTATTTTTACCCCTAACTGCGCACAAAACATTATGAACCTAATAAGATTAACTGCCTTGTTATTTTATCTTATCCTGATTCCTAAACAACAAACTTAATTAAGACTAGAGCTGGTCCAGGAAACCGATCAATCTGAATTTGTATCATTCCATCAGTCATCCCAGATTGAGTTTGGAACATCTGTATCAGAATTAATATCACCAAAAATCTGCGTTTCACGCTGACGTTCATTTTTTACCACTTCTGCCAGAAAATGCAGCAGCTCCTTAATACCCTCACCATTTACTGAAGAAACTCGAAAGACTGTTTCTCCAGCAGATTCAAGCTGCCGCTGTAATTTATCAAGCGGTTCAAGCTCTGTCACAGAATCAACTTTAGTGAATGCAACTGCACGTGCTTTCTGTAACATCCCTGCTGAAAAAAGCTCAAGTTCCTTAATCAGAGTTTTGTATTCCTCTTCTGGAGTATTTTCGGAAAACCCGGAAACATCGAGCAGTAGCAGCAAACTAGCAGTGCGTTCAATGTGACGCAGAAACCGATCTCCTAGTCCTCTGCCGTCATGTGCTCCCTCGATGATGCCTGGAATATCCGCAATTACAAATGGATCGGAACTCTCAGGATTTACAACTCCAAGCTGTGGAACAAGCGTAGTGAAAGGGTAATCGGCTATTTTTGGACGAGCATGCGATACCCTGCTGATCAGCGTGGATTTGCCGGCGTTCGGAAAACCAACCAGGCCAACATCAGCCATCAGTTTCAGATCGAGCCTTACCCAGCATTCAGTTCCCGGTTCCCCCGGCTGGTGATAATCTGGAGTACGATTTGTGGCACTCTTGAAACGAGCATTTCCACGTCCTCCGCGACCTCCAGTGAAAACAAGATAGTCCTTTTTTTCAATTACTTCCTGCAGAACTTCCCCGGTTTCATCAATTTTGGCCACTGTACCCAACGGTACAGGTATGCGCAGGTCTTTACCGTTACGTCCATGTTTGTCGCTTCCACCTCCGTTTTTCCCGTTTTCCGCATGCTGATGCTGCTGAAATGAAAGATCCAGCAGAGTATTTTTGCTTTTGTCTCCAACCAGAAAAACATCTCCGCCTTTGCCGCCGTCTCCACCGTCAGGACCTCCCTGGGGAATATATTTTTCCCTCCTGAATGACGTGCATCCGGAACCTCCATTTCCTGAGCGGACATGAATTTTAACCGAATCTACGAATTTCATGCATTTAAAGGAAAAAGTGGTTAAAGATTCAGAATGGAAGCTTAAACTGAAAGGGATAATTTTATACGATGTTTTAATGTGGGGCAAGCCAAGTCCATTTAGTCCATACCCACAATTTTATCTTTGCCATTTTCTCTAAATGCATATATAACTCGAACACAGCAGGTGCGAGCAGTTGTTTTGTTTTATCAGGAAAACCATGGAAGAAACAATCACAGAAGGAATTAGGGTTCAGGTTGAATCATTTTACCTGGACGCCCACTCTACTCCTGAAGAGAATCGCTATGTCTTTGCTTACCATATACGCTTAAAAAACCTCAGTCAGCGTACGGTTCAGCTTATGCGTCGTCACTGGATTATCACTGACAGCAGCGGTGAGATTAATGAAGTTAAAGGGGATGGTGTGGTCGGTGATCAACCTGTGTTAGCGCCTGATGAAGAATATGAATATACCAGCGGTTCCCATCTCAAATCTCCTGTCGGAACAATGCAGGGGACATATCAGATGACATCAACAGATGGAGAAGAATTCGAAGTGACAATTCCCTGCTTTACACTGGCAGTACCTGGAAAGATTAATTGAACGGAACTATTTAAAATTCAGCCAGATCGCACCTGAACCGCCAAACCGAGGCGGAGCTTCCTGAAAATCAGTAATGTAAGAGTCGCCGTTTCGTTCAAGCCAGAGCTTAACTTCCCTTTTCAGTACAGGAGCTTTTTCAGCAGAATGGTGACCTTTTCCGGTGATAATCAATGCTGAACGAAAATTTTTCTGATAACAGTCGATGACAAATTTTTGCACTATCTTAATGGCCTCATCCCTTGTTTTACCATGCAGGTCGATTTCATCGTCAGGTCTTTTAAGTGAATCACGGGTTGAGGATCTGGATTTTTTATTCGAAGTTTGTTCAGGCGGGGTTTCTTCGTCAGGCACATCTTTGACGTTTTCAAAGATTTGCTTCATCAGAGCATCATTCTGATCCGATTCTTCAAAAGTGAGGCTGGATGGAGTTGAGCTTTTCCTGCTCATTCTGCCACCTTTTCAGAAATAGTATCGTGCCGCAAACGCGTTATAGAATCCTTGCGATGCGTTGCTGATGCCCTGTTGACTGAGCACACCAAGCTCTATTGATATTCCGAGATTTGGACTTCCACGGGGAAAAAACTCATTGCCTGAAAAGAATCTCAAGGCCGTACCGCGATCACTGCTTTTTGAGATTATGCCCAGACCAGCGCCATAATAAAGGTCATTTGTCCCTTCAACCATGAAAACCTTTGAATACCTTAATTCGACGCCAAAAGTGTCCTGGGAACCGGAATTGTATCCCACCAGCAGTTCAGCGGAATCGTCTGAACTTAGCCAGTTTTTGACAGAGAGATTCTCTTCATTACCGTTTGGACGGTAAAAAATTCCAAATCCTACTCTCCTGGCAAAACTCCTGGCAGAGGAATCAAATTCAATGATGTTCAGGTCAGCCCTGTCTATTTTCAATTCCTGTGAAGTAAGCTTGGATTCAAGATACAAGGTTTTTTCATCCATCAATCGAATTTTACCTTCCAGGGATTCACCGCTGTTAAGTCTTAATGTATCAGCACTTGCTGCAGAAGCTAACAGAATTATTGTCAGTAATGTGATTAAATATTTTTGCATGTTTCTTTGATATGATGATTTTGATGTGTGTCCTGATTCAGCCTGATTAATGCAATTCGTGAACCTTAGTTTGAGGTACATCAGGAGAAGTTGCTTCAGCTTTGGTAAGCCGTTGTTACTGGAGTGTTTCCTTGACTTTAGGGGTTGATTCAACGCACAATGAATTGGGTTAAAATACTTCATTCTTCTGAAAAAAACTTAAACAAATCATCACCTGATTACACTTATGAACAATATACACCCAACAGCAATCATTGATGAGGGAGCAGAACTAGGGAATCATCTATCAATCGGACCATATTGCCGGGTTGGTGCAGAAGTTAAACTTGGTGATGGATGCCATCTGAAATCACACGTTGTTCTGGATGGTCCCAGCACAATTGGCTCTGAAAACATTTTCTTCCCTTTTTCCTTCATAGGAGGTGAACCACAGGATTTAAAATTCAATCAGGAAAAAACCCAGCTGATTGTCGGCAGCAAAAACACATTTCGTGAAGGTGTATCAGTCCACCGTGGTACAGCCGGGGGAGGAGGTGAAACTGTAATCGGTGACGGTAATCTGCTGATGGGCTACGTACATGTTGCTCATGACTGCAGGATAGGCAACCACAATATATTGGCAAACTATACAGGTCTCAGCGGCCATGTTACCTTGGATGACCATGTTACTTTAGGCGGACAAAATGGAGTGGCTCAATTCCTAAGGATAGGTTCCTACGTCTACACAGGGGCAGGTTCTCTAATTGACCGCAATGTTCCACCCTACTCCACAGGATATGGAAACCGCTTTGAAGTGAAAGGAGTAAATATCGTCGGCTTGAAACGTCAGAAATTCAGCCGGGAAATAATTGCAGAAATCCTCGAAACCCATAGAATTTACTATCGTTCAGAACTAAAAAATGATGAGGCGCTGCGAGTGATTGAGGAAACATTCGGGGAAACCGATGCTGTTCGTACATTTCTTGATTTTATTTATTCTGTGGAAAAAAGCGGTAAACACTAAGTATAAAGGCAAAGCAGATAGTTTAAATGCCAAACATGCTCGACGCTCTTGAAGAGCGGCTTCAGCAATACATGCTGGAGCAGGAAACAAAAAAGACATGGGACGGCTGGATTCAATGGCTGGCTGAAATCGACTGCCCGATTACATTTGAAAAGCCGCTGCAGATTCCCAATCGTCCTTTCAGTTTTCAAACCTGGCTGACTTCCTGTGAACAGCAGCTGAATCAGTATCCTGAATGGCAGGCAAGGCTTAGTACACCAGCTTGGCTCAAGAGACAGCAGATAACGGTATTTCCAAATTTTATTCAAAGCGGTGACAAAAAAGCACTGGAAGCCACAGAATTAAGCGGGTTACAAGCAGAACTGACAAGAATGGTTGATCAAATACATACGGTTCAGCAGAGAATATCTCACCTTGAGACAGGTGCTTCAAAGTCTTCTGCACAGTCAATTCACCAAAGCGCATCCCAGCAGATTCCTTCAATGACTGTGTCCAAGAGTACACTGCCCGCGTCTGGCTTATCTGATCCCCTTGGCCGTCCGGATCTTGCCCGAACGCTGGAAAGGGAGATGCAAATGGCCAGTAAAGGTAAAAGCATAAAAGGCTCAGCGATCCCAGGTTCTGATCCTGATGCAGCCGAACCTAAACTTGTTTCGCTTAAGGAAGCGTACCTTACATATAATAACTGGTGTGATCAATTTGATGATGTTCATCTTGATTTACAGGAATTTGTTAACGGGGAGCTCAGAGTCAAAGGCAGCCATAAAATTTCATTTAAGCAGTTTAAACACCGTCTTTTGAAAAACGCCATAGATGGAAAACAGTTGGAGGGTGTTCTTGAATCTTTTGCACGGCTTCGAAGCAGTGGTATTGACATAAATCTCTCAGAAAATGAGCAAAAAGAGAATGATTCTGAACCGGACTCAGGTCCATAGATTTTAATTGGACTGCATACAAGAACAAATTTTTAAAATCGAGTTCTTTTTTAAAATTCGACTTAATAAATGACTCTTGAAAAGGGAATAATTCACATTTCAATTAATGAACCTTGAAAAAGCAACAGCAAAACTCGAGATATCCGGCAAAAATGGTTAGATGCACTTTGATTGACAAAAGAAAAATCAATCAGGCAAAGCCATTCAATGATCACGTCTATTAAATTTAATTATAAACATTTTAATCAGTTTTAATCACATAACAGCAGCAGGATAATGCTAGAACAGATAAACAACCTTCGAGAAAGGGGACAAAACGAACTCAATGCTTTAACCGGCACAGACCAGCTGCCGGAATGGTACCACAGGTATCTTGGACGTAAAGGAGACCTGACATCATTGCTCAAAAAACTGAAGACCCTTCCTGTAGAAGAGAGACCTGAGACAGGTAAGGTCATCAACAAGGTAAAGCAGGAACTGCAGGAATTATTTGAGTCTAGACAGCAAAATCTGCGGGAAAGCAAACTTGATCAGCAGCTGGAAATTGATGATCTTGATGTTTCACTCCCTGGACGTCCTTGCACACCCGGACATCTGCACCTGACAACACAGACATTGCGGCGCATATACCAGATATTCAGGGAAATGGGATTCCAGATTTATGAGGCTCCAGAAGTGGAAAGCGATGAGTTTAATTTCCAGCTTTTGAATATTCCTCAGTATCACCCTTCACGAGACATGTGGGACACCTTCTGGGTAAATGATAAAGTTGTCTTGCGTACCCACACTTCTCCAGGACAAATCTGGGCTATGCGGGAATATTTTCCGGAACCGATTAGAGTGATACTGCCTGGGAAATGCTATCGATACGAGCAAATCACGCCACGCTCTGAACACCAGTTTTACCAGGTTGAGGGTTTGGCAATAGGTAAAAACATCAGGCTCACTGACCTGATCGGCGTGATGGGTGAATTCGCGCACAAGATGTATGGTGAAGAACGCAAAATCAGAATACGAGGAAGCTACTTTCCTTTCACTGAACCAAGCATCGAAATAGACATGAGCTGCAGTTGCGAAAACAAAGGGTGCCGTCTCTGTAAAAACACAGGCTGGCTGGAAGTAGCTGGAGCGGGTATGGTGCATCCCGTTGTTCTGAGCAACGGCGGTTATGATCCTGAAGAGTGGACTGGGTTTGCTTTCGGGATGGGAGTGGAGCGACCTGCTCTTCTGAAACACAACATAGATGATATTCGTTACTTCTACAATAACGACCTGAGATTTCTGCACCAATTCTGATTATGCTGGATAACTTTGAACCACAGGAAAAGAAGGTAATTATTATTTTTATAGCGCTACTTGCACTGGGGCTGGTTTATGTAGGGACACATGAACTGCAGTGGGAAAAGCCTGGAGAGAGTTTCAAAAATACTCTTCCGGTTGAAGAAGCCTCAAACTCTGGACGTTTTCTTTGAGGTCTCTTGATAATTTCATGAAAATTCCATAAACATCCTCTTTTACCCGCCAAGAAACAGCCTGCCGACATCAGGATTTTCAAGCAGCTTATCTCCTGTATCTGCCATCGCAAGGTTGCCGGAAACAAGCACGTATCCGATATCACAGAATTCAAGACCTTTCTTGGCATTTTGTTCCACCATCAGAATAGTCTTGCCTTCATTTCGCTGCAGATCATCCAGTATTTCAAAAACCATATCAATGAAACGAGGCTCCAGCCCGATTGAAGGTTCATCAACAAGCAGAATGTTTGGTTCCATTACCAATGCCCTGGAAATTTCAAGCAGACGTCTTTCCCCTCCAGAAAGCACCCTTGCCGGTTTACTCCGCCTTAGCTTGAGCCTGTCATATTTTTCAAAGATACGCTCAATTGAGATCCTGACTTCGTCCGTATTTTCCTTGAGATAAGCCCCCATCATCAGGTTTTCTTCCACAGTCATGTCCGGAAAAACTGAATTATCCTGAAGGATATATGAGATTCCGGCTTCTTTCAGTTTCTGGCTGGAACTCATTTGGGTGATGGACTTCTGAGTGTCTCCAATTTGAGACAGAATCTGTCCGGAAAAAATCCTGGTAAAACCAAAAATTGAATGAAGCACCGTGGATTTACCAGCTCCGTTTGGACCAATCATGCACAGGGACTGACCTTTTCCGACCTGAAGGTTGAACTCATGCAGGATTTCCATTTTTCCATAACCTGCATTCAAATCTTCAATTTTCAAAAACGGTTCACCCTCCACAAGTCCAGATATTTTTTCAAGGCTGATTGTTTCTGCCAGCTGCTGTGCCTGCCGATTTACATCATCAACAGAAATGACCGTTTCCACTTCTCCATCATGGTAACCGAATGAAGTTTTAGAATCGGTATTATTTGAACTGCTGTTATTTTGCATCAATGGGCTCCAAGATATGCGTCAATTACTTTCTGATCCTGTTTAATCGCTTCAGGTGTGCCATGCGACAGCATCTCTCCATGTGCCAGGCAGTAAATGCTTTCTGCCAGATTCATTACAACTCTCATGTTGTGTTCGATAACAAAGAGAGTAATGCCAAATTCATGGTTTGCTCGCTTCAATCTGTCAATAAGCCCATTTATCAAAGTGGGATTGATGCCGGCAGTCGGCTCGTCAAGCAGAAGAACCTTCGGTTCATTCATCAAAGCCATGGCAAACTCCAGCAGTTTTTGCTGGCCAAAGGACAGGTCTCCTGAAATTAAAAAGCGCTTTGAATAAAGTCCAACGAACTCCAGCAAATGTTCTGCACGTTCAGACAGTTCCTGCGGATACTCTGTGAACATATCCAACCATTTGGTATTATGATGTGCCGCGGAAATCAGCATGTTCTTGACACAGTTCATTTTTGAATAGATCCTGGTTTGCTGAAAGGTCCGCAGAATTCCCAACCTTGCAATTTTCTGCACCTTGAGCTGAGAAATTTCCCGATTATCAAAATGGATTGTTCCGGAATCAATGGGATGATATCCGACGATTGAATTGAAAAGGGTGGTTTTTCCAGATCCGTTTGGTCCAATCAGGCCGGTGATTTTGCCTTCCTCAACATCCATGGAAATATTGCGGTTGGCAACTACCCCACCGAAAGATTTGTTTACATCTCTGACTTGAATGATTTTGTTCATAAGGACGCTTCTTTTTCAGCAGGGCTGTTTTCTTCAGCTGATGTGATGGCCTCATCAACAGTGATGCCAAAAAATTCCGGCCACTTTTCCTGTGCCCAGCCCATGATGCCCTGCTGGAAATAAACTACATTAATGATAATGAGTGCTCCCAGAGCAACCCATTGCCAACCAAGCAGGTAGGTCCAGGTAATTTCCTTGATCACATGAAAAATAATTGCGCCAATTACAGGGCCCCAAAGAGTTCCTTTTCCTCCCAGCAGAACCATTAGTACCATGAAGATGCCGAAAGTAACTGTAGGAAAAGCCACTTCCAGCGGTTCGATGAAACCGGTCATGTTGCCAAAAATCCCTCCCGAAATTCCCAAGAAAAATGCTGCGAATGACCATGCAATTGTTTTGTAGCGGTTCGTGTGAATGCCCATCGCTTCAGCCTTTTCCTCATCATCACGGATTGCATTGAGCGCCAGCTGGAATCTTGTTGAATAAAGCCACTTGAGGAAAATAAAAGTACAAACCGCAGAAATAAAACAAAGCATATAAAAAAACATTTCACGATCACCGGGACCGCCGGGATAATTTGGCAGTGAAATACCTCCGCCGCCTCCTACATAGTCCCAGGCTCCAACAAGTTCACCCGCAGCTATTGCAACTCCCAGTGTCCCTATCGCAAAATACGGCCCACGCAGGCCAAAGACAATCCAGCCAAAAATCACAGCAATTATTGCACAGGCAAACGCCGCAATTACCAATCCAGCTGATATTCCTGTAAAATACTGATACGGTGTAAAATCTATCTTTACAGCCCCAAAATGAGCCGTATATTCAGCAACATCATAATACATCCCAATCTGTACAACAGTGCAGATGTACATACCCGCACCAAAAAACAGGATATTCCCCAGCGAATTGTACCCCATCTGACCACCTAGAATGTCCCAGGTAAGGGCAAAAAGAATCATCATCCAGAGCACGGCTAATTGAAAGGTGTATGCCGGAAAAACAATCGGTGCAAAGATTCCTGCCAGCAAAATTGCTGCGTAAAAAATAATTTTTTTAAATTGAAGATTCATTGCACCACCTGACGCTGACGGCTTTGCATGATCTGGCGGATTATTAGAACTCCCACCAGTAGCCCGACAACTGTTGCCTGTTGAAATTCTGCGCCAAAAACGAACCCGCTGAACTGTTCAACTGCCCCAAGACCCAGGGCAGAAAGAATAACTCCGATCAGGTTCCCAAACCCTGCAGAAGTAACAATAACAAATGACCTGATTGAATGAGTTATTCCGAAAAATGGCTGAATGACCCAGATGATGGAAATCAGCACTCCGGCAACCCCGCAAATAGCTGCATTGAGTGAGAAAGTAAACGCGTAAACCCTGTCAGTGTCTACGCCCATAATTCGTGCAGCACGTGCGTCCTGGGATGTGGCACGGATTGCCCTGCCCATCCTACTTTTTTTCATGAAAAATGTAATAAGCAGGCCCACCACCAATGCCAGGAGAAATGAGACCAGCTTGGTATCCGCGATTGTGATTTCGCCACCAAAAAACTCGCGTATCTCCATGCCTGCGTCTGCTGTCTGAACATCAGGACCGTAGGCAAGATTTATCAACTGCTGAATAACTATGGCCAGACCGAAAGTTGCCAACAGTGAGGTAAAAAGATCACGTTCAATTACACGTTTGATGATTGTGTGATACAACCCCCAACCAAAAACAAACATCAAAACGAAAATGATTGGTATGCTCAGGATTGGATGCAGATTTATTGGGGGCTGCGAGAGAGTGAAGGTAATGTAGCCTCCCATGATAACAAAATCGCCCTGGGCCAGGTTCTTAATATTCATAACTCCCCAGACCAGTGCCAGTCCATAGGCGGCAAGTGCGAAAACAGAACCAATCAGCAATCCATCCAAAAGAAGCTGAAGATTCAGCATAGGGACCAAACCCAGAAGGCTTAGGTTGTCAAACATGAGGTTGTATATTCAGGCAGGAAGAGCAATGCGTTCCTGCAGTTAAACAGGAACGCATTGACAAACTATTTTTAAATGTAAACTATCGAGGCCACTGAACAGGATGTGATGCCCACTTCGATGGGGCAACCACGTTCAGTTTGCCATTCTGAATTTGTCTAAGCACCATAGGCTTGGCAATGTTATTACCAGCTACCGAAAAACGGATATTTCCGTAAAATGTTTTCATATCCGTCGCTGCTATGGCGTCCCTCAAGGCTTCGGTATCAAAGGAATCCGCACTTTCAAATGCTTCAGCCCATACCAGAACGGCTGCAGATGCTTGTGCTGCCTGGTATGGTACGTTTTTGTACCCGTCAAAGCTGGCTTTAAATAGCGCATCGTATTCCGCAGCGGTACCAAAGTGCCTTCCACTGTAGGTAAGGGTTTCTGCCCATTGTGTTGGACACAGGAAACCGTTAACACCAGAACCGAATTTCTTGATTAATTTTGCCGATTCACAGTGTGTGACTGCAATCATCGGGACATTGACTTTCATTTCAATCACCTGGCGTCCTGCTGTTGCAGCGCCCTTGGAATGTCCTGAGACAACCAAAAGGTCAGCTTTCAATGCCTTGGCCTTCCGAAGAGTTGGCGTCATGTCGCTCAAGTCCCTGGGAAGCTTGTCATCAACAACAATCTTCAAACCATGTTTCTTGATATCGTCTACCACTCCGGCACGAACATCCAGAGAGAATGGATCATTTTC
>JAKUUF010000060.1 GCA_022448705.1 SAR324 cluster bacterium
TTACAAAACTGGCTAAAGGACTTAAACGTCCGGAACAATTTTGCGGCATGCACTTTTTTAATCCGGTTCACAGAATGCCCCTTGTTGAAGTGATCCGTGGTGAAAAAAGTTCTGGACCAACGATTGCTTCCACGGTTGCATTTACAGCTGCAATGTGAAAAAGTCGGATTGAGGTAATTGACTGTCCGGATTTTCTTGTAAATAGAGTGTTGTTCCCTTATATTGCAGGATTTACAAGTTTGGTAAGTGCCGGAGTTGATTATGAGCACATTGATAAAGTTATGGAAAAATTCGGCTGGACAATGGGCCCAGCATGTCTGCTGGACGGTGTTGGCATTGACACAGCTTTCCATGCAAGCAGTGTGATGGCTGAAGGCTACCCTGACCGAATGAGCAGGGAAGATCCTACAATTATATCTAAAATGTTTGAACAGAAATGGTTCGGCAAGAAAAACGAAAAAGGGTTTTATATTCATTCCAAGGACAAGAAAGGTAAACCTAAAAAAGAGGTAAATCCGAAAACTGGAAATTATATTCGCGATTTGAACGCAAGCTCTGGAGATGATATAAGCGACGAAGATATTGTTGACAGGATGATGCTTCCAATGTTGATGGAAAGTTCACGATGTTTGGAAGATAATATAGTTGAAACTCCCATGGAAGTTGATATGGGACTGATATACGGACTTGGGTTTCCACCATTCCGTGGAGGAATTTTCCGCTGGGCCGATTCTGCGGGGTTGGATGAATTAATAAAGAGATCCGAAAAGCTTAAGTCATTTGGAAAAATATATGAACCAACAGAGCAAATTAGGAAGATGGCTAAGGACGGCCAGTTATTCCATCCGATTCGATGACAAGTGATTAATTGTTTTCAGATTGAGATGCATAAATACAGGCTAAAATGAAATAAAATATTAATGAGGTATTATGCAAGAAGCTGTAATTATTGATGCTGTTCGTACACCAATGGGACGATCAAAAGGAGGTATGTTCAGGAATGTCCGTGCTGAAAATCTGTCTGCAGCACTGATCATTGAATTGCTGGAACGATATCCTGAGCTTAATCCGGATGAAGTGGAAGACGTAATCTGGGGATGCGTAAACCAGACTAAAGAACAGGGGTTCAATATCGCCAGATTTGCTTCATTGTTAACACCTTTGCCGCATACTTGTTCGGCTCAGACCGTTAATCGTTTGTGCGGGTCATCGATGACTGCAGTTCACACAGCTGCCATGTCCATCATGTGCGGAGTGGGGGAAGTTTTTATCTGCGGAGGAGTTGAGCACATGGGTCATGTGCCGATGGATCATGGGCTGGATCCAAATCCAAGCACAAGCAAATTTTCAGCAAAGGCATCCGGAATGATGGGGTTAACTGCCGAAATGCTTTCAATTCTGCATAAAATTTCACGTCAGGATCAGGATGAATTTGCTCTACGCTCACATAATAATGCTTCACGTGCGACAATATCCAAACGATTTGAAAAGGAAATTGTGCCTATAGAGGGTCATGACGAAGAAGGCAGATTAAAGCTCTGCTCAGAAGATGAAGTTATCCGTCATGATGCAAATATGGAAGCGCTAGCTGCACTGCCTCCTGTTTTCAACCCGGCTTCAGGAACAATTACAGCTGGAAATTCTTCTGCAATTTCAGATGGTGCTTCGGCTGTTTTAATGATGTCTTCACAAAAGGCAAAAGACCTTGGCTTGAATCCCCTCGCAAAAGTCAAATCGATGGCCACTGCAGGTGTTGACCCTGCTATCATGGGATACGGACCTGTCCCTGCGGTCAGGAAGGCCCTGAAACGCTGCCAGCTTGAAATTGAAGATATTGATTTATTTGAGTTGAATGAGGCATTTGCTGCTCAGTCTTTGACTGTGCTTCGCGATCTGAAAATTGGTGATCTGATTGAAGAAAAAGTCAATCCCAATGGCGGGGCAATTGCCCTTGGTCACCCACTTGGTTGTTCAGGTACCCGTATTCTTGGGACTCTGCTGCATGAGATGCGTGAGAAGGATGCTGAACTTGGTGTGGCTACAATGTGTATTGGGCTAGGGCAGGGAGTTGCTACTGTTGTGGAACGTACCTGAGGAAAAACGAATACACGTCAAAGTCATTCAAAAGAGCGCTTAAGGCAGGTGACGTATTTGAATCGCGTCAATCTTTCCTGAACCTGCAAGTACATCTGAAATTACCACAACTTTTTCACCAGCTTGAAATCCTTCCCTTTCCTTAAGCACTTTGAATGCGTTTTGAAGAGTTTTCTCAGGTTCCTGACTGAAGGAAATCCGGAAAGATCTAATCCCACGGCCCAGCATCATAGTTCTTCTGGCCTGGCTTACATTCGTGAAAGCATAAATATCACTGTAAACTGGGCGGCAATTACAAACCATTTCAGCCATTATCCCACGCCTGGTGATAACAACTATGCAGCGTGCACCAAGTGATTGCGCGAGATCCACTGCAGCAAGTGAAAACTTTTGTTTATCATTGTCTGTGTTAAGATTATCAACAAAACGCAATCCTGGCTGATTTTCAACGTTTTGAGCAATATTGACCAGTTGGTCGATACAACGCAATGGATACTTTCCTACAGTAGTTTCACCAGACAACATCACAGCATCTACTTCTTCATAAATAGCATTTGCCACATCAGTCACTTCAGCACGCGTAGGAAGAGGGTTTTTAATCATTGATTCAAGTAAATGCGTGGCAATAATTACTCTTTTTCCCTGTTCTGAACATGACCTGACGATTTTACGCTGAACAGTTGGCACAGAATGAATTGGTATTTCGATTCCTAAATCTCCACGGGCAACCATAATACCATCTACTTCTGAAATGATTTTTTCAATATTGGTAACTCCTTCCTGATCCTCAATTTTCGCTATGATCTTGATTTTACCAACTTTGTCTCCAAGTAACTCTTTTAACTGTAAAACATCAGCAGGTTCCCTAACAAAAGAAAGCGCGATGAAATCAACATCATGTTTGATTCCAAATAATATGTCACGACGGTCTTTCTGGGTAATGGCCGGTAGATTAACACGAACACCCGGCAGATTTACATGGCTTTTACTCTTGAGTACACCGCCATCCAGAACTCGACATCGCATGATCCGTTCCTGTTTTTCTAATACTTCAAGATTTATCAGACCGTTGTCAACAGTAATTTTGTCTCCTGCATGTACTGAACTGATCAGGTCGTCATAGTCTATATGTATTGATGTTTCCTCAACTTCACTCGCTCCGCGAATCATTATCGAAATCACAGAACCTTTTTTCAGATCCAAATTAGACGACAGATGGCCTGTACGTATTTCCGGCCCCTGTGTGTCAAGCAGAATCGCGATAGGGAATTTAACTTTGCGGTTTAATGTTTTGATGTGCTTGATTACCCGAAAATGCCAGTCCTGATCACCATGTGACATGTTCAATCGAACGATATTCATTCCTGCACCAGCCATACGCTGTATCATTTCAAATGATGCAGTCTCAGGCCCGATTGTACATATTATTTTTGTTTTTATACGTGTGTTGTCCATCGAAAATACAAAGAAAAAGACTGCTTAGGCAATTAGAACAGCTTTAATTTGTTTGAACTCTCAAATAAAATGCCGTTCAAGATTGAATTGTAAATGTAATATTTTGTTGAAAATACAACAAGCTAAACAAATAGTTAGCATAGTTCGAGTAAGCTTCGAGATTAAATCGCTGGGGCTGTTATTTTAATGTTTTTGAATTGAGCAATACAATTGGTTGTGATGTGATATTCTGCAGAGAAAACTCTTCAAAAATTTATATTATTAATTTTTTAAACTGCTATGTCACAACTCCCTCAGACCATTCGCTGGAACTCCGGAGAATTATACTTCCTTGATCAAACACTGCTGCCTCACAAAGTGGTGGAAGAAAAGCAGGAAACTGTGGAACAAGTCTGGGATTCTATTAGGCAGCTCAAAGTAAGAGGGGCTCCTGCAATCGGAGTAGCAGGAGCATACGGTTTACTTTTGGCAATTCAGGATAAAACAGGGCTGCATAAAAATAGATTTAATGAGCTAATTAAAGCTAAAGCAGAATATCTGGACAGTGCCCGGCCAACAGCTGTCAATTTAAAATGGGCACTGGACCGAATGCTGGAATGCGCAAAATCATTTTCTGGTGACGATTCAAAAGAATTATTCAAATACCTGGAGGATGAAGCAATTCGCATTCATAATGAGGATGAAAAGCTTTGCCTGGACATTGGTAAATACGGTGTTTCACTGATTAAAAAAGACATGGGTGTAATGACACACTGTAATGCAGGTGCTCTGGCAACTACAGGGATTGGTACCGCAACTGCTCCAATGTATTTGGCACACCGTAAAAAGATTAGCTTTCGAGTGTACTCCAGTGAAACACGCCCGCTGCTTCAGGGAGCACGTTTGACAAGCTGGGAACTTCAACAGTCCGGACTGGACGTTACACTTCTAACAGACAATATGGCTGCTCATATCATGTCACAGGGACTGATTGATTTGGTTATAACAGGGACCGATCGCGTGGCTGCTAACGGGGATGTGGCCAATAAGATCGGTACTCATGGATTAGCCATCATGGCCAGACATTTTGAAATTCCCTTTTACGTGGCTTGTCCATACTCCACGATTGATTTTAAAACAAAGCAAGGCAACGATATTTTGATTGAGCAAAGGGAAACAGAAGAAGTAACAAATTTTGGATTGCAGAGAACAGCTCCTGAAAATATGAAAGCCCAAAATCCTGCTTTTGATGTAACTCCGAATGATTTAGTAACTGGCCTGATTACGGACAAAGGAATTATAGGCCCTCCATATAAAGAAAATCTGCAGAATAAGTATCTTTAGTTCATATAACCTACTTTGATGAAAAACCTTTGGGATCAAAAAACAGCTTCAAGGCTTGAAAAAAACCCTCTCCAACTGCGTGTTTTTTCTTCACAACTGCTTGGACTTGATTCAGACCTGGTGCTTCACGGTGGCGGCAATACTTCAGTAAAGCTCCGTGAAACAAACATATTTGGAGAAGAAGAAGATATCCTGTACGTTAAAGGGAGCGGCAGGAATTTAGCCACAATTGATATAGAAGGCTTCACTCCGCTTCGTATGACACATATGAACAAGCTCGCTGAGCTTGCGCATATCAGCGACACGATGATGGTACGTGAACAGCAGCTTGCCATGACAAATCCGGATGCCCCGAGCCCCTCTGTAGAAGCTCTTCTTCACTCTATTATTCCATTTAGCTGGATTGACCACACCCATGCTGATGCTGTTGTCACTTTAACAAATACACCAAAAGGGGATAAATTAGTTCAGGATGTTTACGGTGACAGTATGCTTATCATTCCATATGTAATGCCGGGTTTCAAACTGGCTCGCAAGGTTTATGAAATTACGCAGAAGGTGGACTGGCAACAATACGAAGGAATGATTCTGCTGAATCATGGCATAATTTCATTTGGGGCAGAAGCACATGAGAGTTATGAAAGAATGATCAATGCAGTTACGCTGGCAGAAAAGTTTCTGAAAAAATATTCTTCCATGCAAAAAAATAATATTAAGAAAAAAGCACCAGCATTAAATCAGGAAACCTTAAGTACACTTGCGCGTATCAGAAAAAAGGTATCCATCATCCGAGGGGCCGCTTCACTTGCGAGGTTAAATAACAGCCCGGAAGCACAATTTTTTTCCAGTTTGCCGAATGTAAAAAATATTTCGACTCGCGGTCCTATTACCTCGGATCATCTGATCCGTACCAAACCTGCTCCGGTGTATCTTAACCAGAAAAATGTTGAGAAAAGCATTGAAGACTTTGCTTCCAAATATGAGGCTTATTTTGATCGACACACAAACAGAAAACAAACCCGCCTGGACAGCGCACCACGTTGGGGTGTCTGGCCTGAACAGGGTATTGTATCTTTCGGACGAAACCCGGATGAAACTGAAATAATTTCAGACATTGCCATGCATACTGCTAAAGCAATTCAACGGGCGGAAAATATTAATTCCGTAAATTACCGTGGCTGGAAACCTATTTCTGAAGATCATATATTTGAGGCAGAGTATTGGGAATTACAACAGGCAAAATTAAAAACAGAATTTCAGCCTCCGGAATTTGAGGGAAAAATTGCTGTCGTTACAGGAGCTGCCAGCGGAATCGGACTTGCTTGTGCTGAACATTTTAGTCAATTAGGAGCGGCAGTAGCCGGGCTGGATATAAATCCGGAAATAAATAACATCCTTTCGGAACATACTAACTCCGGCAGCACACACATATTGGGTATTCAATGTGATGTTACGGAAAAACATGCTGTTGCAAAGGCAGTGGCAAAAACTGTACAATGTTTTGGCGGCATAGACATTCTTGTTTTGAATGCCGGAACTTTTCCCGCAGGACAGACCATCGAAGAAATCGAAGATGAAACCTGGAACAAAAGCCTGAAGACAAATTTAACCGCACCTCAGCAGTTATTGCAGTCATGTGTGCCGTTTTTGAAGGAAGGTATTGATCCGTCAGTTGTTTTTATTGCCTCAAGGAATGTTCCCGCACCTGGACCGGGTGCGTCTGCTTACTCAGTTCCTAAAGCAGGACAGACTCAATTGGCAAGGATTGCGGCTCTTGAATTGGGCAAATATGGTATTAGAGTAAATATTATTCATCCTGACTGTGTTTATGATACAGGTCTCTGGACTTCAAAAGCGCTTGAAAGATCTGCAAGGCGTTACGGATTAACCGTAGAAGAATATAAAAGCAGGAATATTCTGAAAACTGATGTTAAAACAATTGAAGTGGCGCGGATGGTCTGTGCAATGGCAGGCTCAGTCTTCGCGAAAACCACAGGCGCGCAAATTCCAATTGACGGGGGCAATGAACGTGTCATTTAAAACTCTTACATTAAAATATACAATACACAAATGGCTGATTTAGATGAATTAAAAGATACGAAAGAATACTACCTGGACATTCCACAGAAATCAGATGCTTTTTACCTCAAAGGGTTGAACGCTATTGATTGGGGAATGCAAAACCGTTTGGCGCGAATATTTAACCCAAAAACGGGACGCACAGTAATGCTGGCCTTTGATCACGGTTATTTCCAGGGGGCAACCACAGGTCTGGAACGTATCGACGTCAAAATAATGCCTCTCGCACCTTACGCAGACACACTGATGCTGACACGCGGAATATTACGCAGCATAGTGCCGCCTTCCTTTACACAATCCATTGTGATGCGTGCATCCGGCGGAACCAGTATGCTAAAGGAATTATCCAACGAGGAAATTGCGGTAGATATCGAGGATTCAATCCGGATGAATGTCTCAGCTATGGCTGTTCAGGTTTTTATAGGTGGTGAGCACGAAAAACAGTCCATCATCAATATGACCAGACTTGTTGACCAAGGAACTCGGTACGGAATTCCAACTTTGGCTGTTACCGCCGTAGGTAAGGATATGGTACGTGATGCCAGATATTTCCGGCTGGCAACACGGATATGCGCGGAATTAGGGGCACATTACATAAAAACCTATTATGTAGAAAAGGATTTTGAAACTGTCACGGCAAGTTGTCCTGTGCCTATAGTTATTGCTGGAGGCAAAAAAATTCCTGAATTGGATGCTTTGAAAATGGCTTACAACGCAATACAGCAGGGTGCTGCAGGTGTTGACATGGGTCGAAACATCTTTCAATCAGAAGCTCCGGTTGCCATGATCAAAGCTGTTAGGTCTGTTGTTCATGAAAATGAAACTGCAGAAAAGGCTTTTGAACTTTACAATTCGCTGAAAGCTGATGGGTAACTTCTGAATCTGTACAGTTGAAGCTGACAGTTGGATATAAATTTTTCTAATTTCACGCAGAAAACTGATTCGATAATTCAGAACCATAAAACCATATTATTAAATCATTTCAGGATTTTGCGTTCCTTCCAGCTCTCTTTTTATTTTTCTTCTTTTTCTGCGGAATCACCATAAACCTGCGAGCCTGGCAATTCACATTTTCTGCCTTGACTTCAGGCAATGACAAAGCGTCAGGTAATCCTGAAGCACCCGGATCTTTAATTTCAATATTTGCACAGGCATAAAGTTCATTCATATAGGTATCTAATAACCCTTCACGTTTTTGTTTATGTAAAACATTGGAATATTCTGTTCTTTGTTCTTCTGTGAGATCCTGGCAATCCAGTCCCGGCGGAAAGTCTTGCTTGTAAATATAAAGCAGATGTTTCCCCATA
>JAKUUF010000061.1 GCA_022448705.1 SAR324 cluster bacterium
TTCATGTGTTCTCCCTGTCGGCCGGTAAAGCCCATAGATGCGATGGCAGCAGTGGCATCCTCATGAAGCCAGGATTTGAATTGAGGGTCCGTCCAAGCTCTTGCCACAACCTTAGCTCCATTTTTAGGGCCGACTCGGTTTTCATAAGTATCAATCAGTTCGTCCAGTGCTGCAGGGTCAACAAGGCCTTTTTCTACCAATAAAGATTCCAGGGCCTTGACTTTTAACTCCATTTCCGAAGGCGGTACAGTATGGTTGTCATGCATGCTTATGGCTGTTCCTTAGAGGTTTGTAATAAATTTCTGTTATTAATTTTTACATCTAAAGCATCTTTTGCGGTATTAATGCCTTACTAATTTCGAGATTGTCATCGAGGAAGAGATCAGTAACTCAGGTGTCAGTAAAGAACAAATTTCCTTAAATTAAAAAAAATTGACTGTTCCGCAATTAGAAAAGATCATTTTGCCCTCAGGAAATCAAAATAACAACCTGTATCTTTCTGCAAAAATTTTAATTTAATCAACGTTAACAGTAATTTGCTTGGACATTACAGGAGGATCGTGTGGTATGTGTGAGTAGTCACCCATCACAATCTGCAGGGTATGTTGCCCTTGTTTAAGTTCTACTATTGCCTCAGTCTGGCCTTTGTGAAGATGGAGGTGTCTGTTTGAAATCGGCCTGTTGGGATTGGGTGGTTTAGAGTCTATGATTAGATGAAAATGTCCTGTATCAGGCCAGTCTGCAAGTGCTGGTGCAATGCCCATTTGCTCAGTCAGTCCAAAGCGGACAAGCAGCGGTGATTTTACATTATCTCCATCTTTCAGGTCAATAAAGTAGGCTTTCGCTCCTTCTGGTGAAGGGGTTTCACCAGCATTTATCAACAGTGGAAGAAACATCAGCGTAAGAAAAAGGATTTTGAATCGAATCATTTATTTATTCACTTACTGGGTGTGGAGGAATAGTACGCAAATAAGTTATAAGTGTATCTAAGTCCTGATCTGTCATTTTGGCGTAGTAAGAATATGGCATTGGTGGCATCAGTTTCATCCCACTTGGATGAATTCCATCAGTAATCATCTTCTTTACTTCTTCATCATTGTATCTGCCGAGAGCAGTTGAGTGGCTTGTAATGTTTGCAGCTATAGACATTCCCCAAGGTCCCTTCATTTCCATTCCACCCTGACCAAGACCAGGAAGTGTCATGAGTCCTTTATAATCAGGAGGATTAAAAAAGAATTTCATGATGTTTTCTTCTTTACCCCAAGCTGTGTGGCATAGTGTACAATGAGCTACTGGTCCGGCAAGATATGCTCCATACTCCAACTTGTTCATTTTAGAAATGTCCTTCACATTTATGACAGGAGGGCCGTAAGATTTTGGCAGGGGCATTTTGTATTGGGAGGTTGGAAGATCATTTTTGACTGCAGGAATGCTCCGAAGAAAAAGTACGATCGACTTTACATCGTCATCCGACAAGTGACGGTAAACTGAAATTAACATCGGGAATCCCACTAGAGTTCCGTCAGGTCTAATACCTTCTCGGATAGCTCTGATTACTTCCTCATCAGTCCAGGAGGCAATTGGACCGCCTGGAGTTAGGTTAGACATTGTGATTTGACCGTATGGTTCTTGAATTACATGTCCCGCCAATTCCATTCCAGGGATTGGTCCCACTCTGCGGTCATTCTTGTCATTTGTCAATGGCCCCATTGGTGTGTGACATGAACCACAGGCTGCAGGCCCACGAACGAGGTATTCTCCTCTTTCAACAGAAGGTTTAGCGGAGATGTTATTTTGAGCATGTAATAAAAGTAATGCAGTATAAACTAAAAAATATTTTTTCATTTAATTTAAGGTTAAAGTTATTTTGTGATAAATTTACAGGAATTTTATAGTGAAGCAGATTTGAAAACTATTTGGCTGAATTTGGAGCATCAAAAGGTATAAAGGCTTAATAAACTGTTTTTCAAATAACTCTTTTCCCTTTCATCAAGATAAAGCACTTTGATACATTATCGGTCTTAACTAAACGAAATTTTCCCCTAATAAAATTACTTTATTAACAGGAATTAAACTGAACTGTTCTCCCTCATGGATATAATCCACTTCAATTCAGCAAGAACCCTTTTGATCTGCTGAAAAGGCAGGTAAGGTTTAAGGGTTTTCAATTCAGCATACAATTCATCAAGCCTATTATTAACTTCATCAGCGGTAAGCTCCTGGCTGTTGTCGGTTTCTATCATAATTCCTTCTATTGTTTAATGATTAGTAAGAACTGTCTTAAATGAAAAAGCAGTTAAAATGAAGATTTACTTGCTCAAATATAATTAAGTTTGCCTGAGGACCATTTGCTCTTTAGCAGAGTAGCCACAGTGCAGTTATTGATCAATGTTCTTCTTCAGACTTGCTGTCATCAATCACTTTCTTTTCCAGGTCTCTGGGCATTTCTTCGTAATGATTGAAAGTTTCCTGATGCCATCCTCTTCCTCCGGTAATTGATCGCAATGTAGTTGCGTATCCATAAAGTTCCCCTTGTGGAACCTGTGCCCGTATAACCTGATTTTTTCCAACTGCATCCATTCCAAGAATTTTACCTCTTCTTCCGGAAATGTCACCCATTACGTCACCCATATATTCCTCAGGTACTTTGATTTCAAGATTGTAGATAGGTTCCAGAAGACATGGATCACATTCAAGTATTCCCTGTCGGAAAGCATGCTTACCGGCGATCTGGAAGGCAACGTCCTTTGAATCGACAGGATGCTGTTTGCCGTCGTAAAAATCCACTTTAACGTCAACAACACGGTAACCTGCTAAAACACCCTCAGATGATGCTGCGTTTACTCCTTTTTCAACTGAGGGGACAAAAACTCGGTCTACATTCTGGCCTACCAAGGATTGCTTAAAATCTATGCCACTGTCGCGTGGAGCAGGTTCCATACGCATCCAGACTTCAGCAAATTGTCCTGCACCTCCACTTTGTTTCTTATGACGGTATTTTGCCTCGCCATTTCGACGGATAGTTTCACGATAAGGTATTCTTGGCTTTACCAGGTCAACCTCCACCTGGAAACGATCCTTAAGGCGCTCTGATATAATTTTAAGATGCAGTTCTCCCTGTCCAAAAATCAGGGTCTGGCGCAGTTCCGGATCACCTTGGAAAATGAAAGTCGGATCTTCCTCATGAAGAGTAGAAAGTCCGGTGGACATTTTCTCCTCTTCCCCTTTTGATTTAAGCTTCAGGGCACCGCTCAGATTTGGTGCCGGGAAGTCGATTCCCGGAAGCTTCAGATTTGTTTTTGGATCAGATAGTGTGTCGCCTGTATGTGTGTTCTTGAGTTTTACAAAAGCACCAATATCTCCAGCACTAATTGACTTTACCTGGTTTCGTTCTTTTCCATTCATCTGAAAAATCTGACCAATACGTTCCTGCTGGTTCCGGTTGGTGTTCTGGAGGTCTATTCCAGTCTCTATTTTGCCGCTGAAAACTCTAAAAAATGAGAGTTCACCGACATGAGCTTCACTTACGGTCTTAAAGACGCTTAAAACCGGTGATGTATCCTCAATTGAAATTTCGAATTTGGAATCATCGCTGCGTATGGCTTCTGATTTGCCGGCATCAAATGGGGAAGGTGCATGTTCAGAAATGAAATCAAGCAGCTGCGGCACACCTACGGATATTGCAGATGCGGCTGCAAAAACAGGAATAAATGTCTGCTGTTGGAACGCACCCTTAAGTCCGTCCTTTATTTCTGCGGCACTCAATTCACCTTCATCAAAAAACTTTTCAAGCAGTTTGTCATCTGATTCAGCAACATTTTCCATCAGCTGCTGATAAAGCTCATCTACCCTTGCCTGTGCTTCTGAGGGCAGTTCTTCACTCTTAAAACTGCCTTTCCCGTCAGTCTGGTACCTGAGAAGCTTATGATTAAGTACATCAATTATCCCGTCAAATCCTGGTCCTGGATTGACAGGCATTGTAATTGGGAAAAATCTTTTGCCGAAACGTTCAGACAAATCAGCCAGAATCTGGTCAAACTTGACATTTTCTGAATCAAGAACGTTTATTACTGCAATTGTGGGTATGCCATTTTCAGCAATACGATCCCAAGTTTGTTCAGTGCCGAGTTCAATTCCGTGAGCACCATGTACTGTGAGCACTACAAAATCGGTTACCCTTAGTGCGGATAGAGTCTCACCTATGAAATCAGCATAACCTGGGGCATCCAGAATATTAAGTTTGCAGGAATTCCATTCCGCAAACATTGGGGTAGTGTGAATGGAAATTTGATGCTGCTTTTCGTCTTCATGATAGTCAGATACAGTGTTTCCATCAACAATAGTACCCAGCCGATTTATCACTCCGCTGCAGGCAAGCATCGATTCTGCTAGAATGGTGTTTCCGGAGGAACCATGTCCCACAATAGCGAAATTCCGGATTTTGGAAGCTTCGAATTCTAGCATTATGTTATCAATTTTTATTGAAGGCCAGAAAATAATCCTGTCTTTTCTGAATCATGTCAATAGAAAAATTATAAATTATAAAGAATCCCTGAAATAGCTTATGAATATAATGCGGTTTATTAATTTGGACTGTCCACAAACTTAAAGTTATGAAGCTAAAACTTTTATTTTCTTGAAAAAAATTATTACAGAATGTTTCAATTTGACTTTGTTTCACTAAGTTATCACCATCGAAAGGTTTATTAGAAAAAAAGTTCAAGTTTCAGGTTGATCATGATTGTAGTGCAGGATGTAGTTAAGCATTTTGGAGGGCTGGCAGCAGTAGATGGTGTTAGTATGGAGATTAAGCAGGGAACCATCACAGGCTTGATCGGGCCAAACGGTGCCGGTAAATCAACACTTTTTAATTTGATTGCCGGAAACCTGAATCCAGAATCCGGCAGTATATATTTGGATGGAGAGGATGTTACTGGACTTAAACCGCACATGCTTTTTTCCAAGGGACTGTTGAGAACATTTCAGATTGCGCATGAGTTCCAGAGCTTAAGTGTGCTTGATAATCTTATGATGGTTCCTTCTCTGCAAGTAGGGGAATCATTGCTGGGAGCATGGTTTAAGAGAGAAAAAGTTGTCCGTCAGGAAGCCGAAATGAGAGGCAAAGCAGAAGAAGTTATATCTTTTCTGAACATGGGGCACCTGGCAAATGAACTGGCAGGTAATCTATCAGGGGGCCAGAAAAAGCTGCTTGAACTTGGCCGGACCATGATGGCCTCCCCAAAAGTAGTAATTCTGGATGAGGTTGGGGCAGGAGTTAACAGGACACTGCTTAAGGAGATTGGCGATGCAATTTTAAGCATGAACCGTGAGCGAGGTTTTACTTTTTGTATGATAGAACATGATATGGATTTCATCAGCCGGCTTTGTGACCCGGTTGTGGTGATGGCGGAAGGTAAAATACTGGCCCAGGGTAGCGCGGAGGAAATTAAAGCCAATGAAGACGTAATAGAAGCTTATTTAGGTACAAGTATGAAAAACATGGGGGAGGCTCTTCCCGGATGAATTATTTGATTGGTGAAAATTTGACTGGCGGATACGGTGGTGCCGATATCATCAGGAACTGCAATGTTTCCGTTGGTAAAGGTGAAATTGCAGTTGTAGTAGGACCTAACGGGGCCGGAAAGTCCACTGCAATGAAAGCTCTGCTGGGTATGCTTAGTCTGCGTAAAGGCCGGGTATTTCTTGATGGAAATGACATTACAGGTATGTCTCCACAAGAAAGAGTAAGTCACGGAATGGCATTTGTTCCACAGAATCAAAATGTGTTTGTCACATTAACAGTTGAGGAAAATCTTGAAATGGGAGCCTACCTGAGGAGGGACGACATTACAGAAACCATGAATCAGGTTTTTGAACTGTTTCCTGTACTAAAGGAGAAACGAAGACAATTAGCAGGCGAGCTATCCGGCGGACAGCGGCAGCAGGTAGCGGTAGGGCGTGCCTTGATGACCAGGCCATCTGTTCTGATGCTGGACGAACCTACGGCTGGAGTTTCACCGATAGTTATGGATGAGCTGTTTGAACGCATTATTGAAGTGAAAAGGACAGGGATAGCGATCCTGATGGTTGAGCAAAATGCACGTCAGGCCTTGAATATTGCTGACCAGGGATTTGTTCTTGTTACTGGTGAGAACCGTTTTACCGATACCGGGGAAGCTCTTTTGGCGAATGAGGAAGTCCGTAAATCTTTTTTAGGAGGATAACAATTGGAAAATTCGATTGACCTGCTGAACGCTCTGGTACTGATTTCAAACTATGTTCTGATTCCATCACTGTCCTATGGTTCTCAGCTGGCACTTGGTGCAGTTGGAGTAACGCTGGTTTTTGGCATTTTGCGTTTCGCCAATTTTGCGCATGGAGAATTGATGGGATTAGGCTGCACAGCCACAATCTTTTTCACCTGGTGGTTTCAGTCAATGGGTATTTCTCACAGTTTTTTCCCTACGGCACTATTTGCGATGCCTTTCGCGATGCTGATTACAATTCTGCTTGTGCTGGCTATTGACAGATCAGTTTTCCGATTTTATCGTCTTAACAAGAGCCGGCCTGTGACTTTTGTAGTAGCATCTGTCGGTGTTATGTTTATGCTTAACGGCCTGGTGCGTATGCTGATAGGAACAGACGAAATAATATTTCGTGATGGACAGAAGTTTTTAATCAAGGCAGGTCTGTTTAAGAAAATGACAGGGCTTAATGAAGGACTAGCTCTGAAGCAGACACAGGTATTGACAGTTGTTCTTGCTGTGGTCGCAGTGTTTCTGCTTTTCTTGTTTCTACAACGTACACGTACCGGGAAAGCAATGCGCGCATATTCAGATAATGAGGACCTTGCACTGCTTTCAGGAATCAGCACCGAGCGCATAGTGATGGTTACATGGATTATTGCAGCAAGCCTGGCAACTTTAGCAGGGGTATTGTACGGACTGGATAAAAGTTTTAAACCGATAGTTTATTTTCATTTACTGCTTCCAATTTTTGCCTCTGCAATTGTAGGAGGAATCGGCCATCCACTTGGCGCAATTTTAGGAGGATACATAGTGGCATTTTCTGAAATCACAGTGACATATGCCTTCAAAAAATTCATCACATACATTGTTCCAGCCAACTTTGCACCAGAAGGCCTTGGGCAGCTATTGTCTACAGAATACAAATTTGCTGTGTCGTTTTTAATACTTGTTTTAGTATTGCTTGTGCGTCCGACAGGAATTTTTCGCGGGAGGGTTCTATGAGCAATAAAAACAGGGCTTTTCTCAGTTTTTCCATCATGGGCATGATGCTGATGATCGTAGGTTTTGGACAGTCATGGAATGTGGCTCTGGCAATATTCAACATGTGTTTGATTTCTGCTGTAATGTCAATGGGGCTCAACATGCAGTGGGGCTATGCAGGACTGTTTAATGCAGGAGTTATGGCGTCGACTGCAATAGGCGGACTGACTGCAGTACTTATTTCCTACTCACCTGTCATGAAGGCCTGGACAGAAGGGGGAACATCATTAAGTGCAGCTTTTGTATCTCTGCTGATCACAATTGTAATGGGACTGCTGGTCTGGAAAAAAATCAAGAAAGGGCCAATTCGAACATGGAGCATGACTGCTGTTGTACTTACAGGTTATGTGTTCATGCGAATCTACTATGATGAGGCTACAGTGGCAATAGAGGCTGTAGAGCCGGCCAAAACAGGTTTTCTTGGAGGACTTGGCCTACCGATTATATTTTCATGGATTGCTGGTGGATTTGCCGCGGCCGGTTTGGCCTGGCTGGTGGGAAGAATTTCACTGGGCCTGCGTTCAGATTATTTTGCGATTGCCACATTAGGAATTTCAGAAATAATGATCTCAATTCTTAAAAATGAGGACTGGCTGTCACGCGGAGTAAAAAACGTTACAGGACTTGACAGACCTGTGCCATATGAAGTTGATCTGCAGAAGCAGGAATGGTTCATTAACCTGGTTAATTGGTTTTACAATACAGCAGAAGACGGTAGTTCTATTAGCTCGGACATGCTTCGTGAACCAGTAATGCTGAGTGCAGGAGTTTATGTAAAGATCTGTTATTCAGGCCTGTTTTTG
>JAKUUF010000062.1 GCA_022448705.1 SAR324 cluster bacterium
CATTAAAGTGGCTCCAGAGCAGTAGGAGGATCAAATTCAAGTGTCTTCATGTTACCCGATACAGCATGCAGTTCCTCGATATAAATCATCCATAGATTGTTGCCCGTGTAATCTTCTATCTGAACTTTTTTTGGGAAAAAACTTTCTTTTTCCTTTTGATATTGAGGAATTTTAGCTTTGTACTCCAGTAATCCTTCACGGGATTTGTTCATTGATTCAATGTAACCGTCAGAATTATAGCGAATTCGTATTTCAGTAGTATTTTGAGTAAGTTGCCATTCTCCTGTTGGAAGTTTTTTTCTTTTCCATGATTGTGTTTTTTCAGGAAGACGTCCAATAATTAACCATCTTAGTTCATCCAGCGACAAATCCATTCCCAGCCAGGTTTGACGGACCTCCCAGCTGTTTTCTTCCAATACAAAATTTTTGTCCTGATAATTAAGTACCAAAAACCTTTCAGGCCCCGCTCTTAATTCATAAATCAATGATCCAACAATTGGAGCAAATATCCTCAGCTTCATTTCTGAACTGCTGGAAATCTGCATCAACAATTCTCCATTGTGTTTCCCATCAGGATGCTTAAAAAGTATCCTTCCGGAAACATCGTAATATCCGCTGAATTTGCCAGGTGGCGGTAATTTTGAAGTAGGGAAGACAGTATGTTCGGTCTCAGTAAATAAAGCGCACCCTGAAATCCAGAGTAACACAAAAAATACTGAAATAATTAATCTCAAAGGGAGGTATGAGACTTATTCTTCGTCTTTTAAAAATACCTTCTCGATAACGAAGAAGAGGGATATATACAAGCCTACAATCACTGCAACAGTGACCAGAATATTCATTTCATGCATGATTCCTCTTAACAAATTAATGATGGAATGTTAATATACATGCTAGCGATTTTATTATACGGAAGCAACAAAATTATACTTCAATTTGTTAAAAAAAATTTATGAAGCGGAATTTCATATCAATTTTGGACTGGACGAGTGAGGAAATCAGGAACAATCTTGAATATGCAGTCGAATTAAAGCAGCAAACAAAACAAGGTAGCTGTCCCCAGTTGTTTAGCGGAAAAACATACGGAATGTTTTTTCACAAACCTTCTCTTCGGACTCGCCTGTCATTTGAAGTTGGAATAGTTCAACTGGGCGGCACTGCTGTTAATTTATCAGAACAGGATTTTAAGATTGGTGAAAGGGAGTCCGTTAGTGATGTTGCTCGAGTAATGTCCCGCTATGTAGACGGAATACTGATTCGTACTTTTTCACATCAACTGGTTCTGGACTTGGCAAAACACGCTACAGTACCCGTAATAAACATGCTGACTGATTTTAATCATCCATGCCAGGTAATGTCAGACATGCTGACTGTTAAAGAAAAATTAGGACGCATTGATAATGTTCGCATAGCATATGTCGGCGACAGCAACAACGTGACAAATTCATGGTTGAACATGGCAGCCAGAATTCCCCTGGATCTTCGAATAGCCACTGCTCCTGAGACCGAACCTGATATGAAACTTGTTTCTAAAATCAGAGAAACAGGCATTTCAACTATCCAAGTTACTCACTCTGCGAAAGAAGCTGTACAAGATGCAGAGATTATATATACAGACGTCTGGGCAAGTATGGGTGAAAAAAACAAAATAGCTGAAAGGGAAAGAGTATTAAAAGATTTTCAAGTGAACTCAAGACTGTTACAATACGCAGGAAATGATGCACTGGTATTTCATTGTCTCCCTGCAGAAAGAGACAAGGAAATTACCAATGAAGTCATTGAAGGTCCCCAGTCAGTTGTATTTGACCAGGCAGAAAACAGGCTGCATGCTCAAAAAGCTATTCTGGTTCAACTTGATAAATGGCACTGACTTATATGATATTCATTACCTTCCCATAATTAATTCTTACCATGTCAAATTCAGCAAAACTTCATCTTCCTGACGGACAGTCTATAGATCTTCCAGTTTTAACCGGATCAGAAAATGAAAAAGCAATAGATATTTCAAATTTACGTGCAAAAACAGGTCATATCACACTGGATCCGGGATTTGTCAATACAGGTCCATGCGAAAGTGCAATTACTTACCTTAACGGAGAGAAGGGGATATTACAGTATCGTGGTTATCCAATTGAAGAGCTGGCTGAGCATTCCACATTCATAGAAGTGGGTTATTTGCTGATACATGGAGAACTGCCTAACAGGGAACAGCTTGAAGACTATGTTGATCGCATCAGCAAACATGCAATGATACATGAAGATATGAAGCTTTTCTTCGAAGGATTTTCCAAAACTGCACATCCAATGGTGATTCTGTCATCAATGGTGTCTTCCCTTTCAGCATATTACACTGAAGCATCAGGCAAAGCTTCAATAGAGAATCTTGAGATTAATTCCGCCCGTCTGATTGCGAAAATAAGCACAATTGCGGCATTTTCATACAAAAAAAGCGTAGGCCAGCCATTTGTCTATCCAAAAGACGACCTTTCCTATTGTGCAAATTTTCTGAATATGATGTTTTCAGTACCTGCTGAATCATACGAAATCGATCCTGATATCGTAAAATCTCTTGAATTAATGCTAATCTTGCATGCTGACCATGAACAAAACTGCAGTGCTTCAACCGTAAGGGTTGTAGGCAGCAGCATGGCAAATGTTTATGCCTCCGTTGCATCAGGAATTTTAGCTTTATGGGGTCCTCTGCATGGTGGAGCTAACCAACAGGCTGTCCAAATGCTTCAGCAAATCTATGAAGACGGATCTAATATTTCAAAATACATTGAATTGGCAAAAAACAAGAAAAATAAGTTTCGTTTGATGGGTTTTGGGCACCGAGTTTATAAAAATTTTGACCCTCGTGCTAAAATAATAAAAAAAGTTTGTCACAAATTGCTTAATAAATTAGGAGTTAACGATCCGCTGCTTCAGATTGCGCTTGAACTGGAAAATGCTGCACTTGAAGATGAATATTTTATTGAGAAAAAACTGTATCCAACTTTAGATTTTTACACCGGCATCATGTATCGCGCAATAGGAATTCCGCTGAACATGTTTACAGTTATGTTTGCTTTGGGACGAGTACCCGGTTGGATTGCCCAATGGAAGGAAATGCACGAAGACCAAAAGCAGAAAATTGCACGTCCACGTCAGTTGTTTACTGGTCCTAATAAGCGAAAATTTAAGCCCATTAGTGAGAGGCATTGACAATCGGATTAAATGTGAGCCTCTGACAATGACCTAATGAACACTAATTGCATGCTTATTACATGCATAACTGATTACTATTAAGCCAAACATATTTTTTAATAACATAACTAAAAGGCAAATATGGGCTCTGTAATGTCGCAGGACGAAGTTGATGCTTTGTTGAAAGGGGTAGAAACCGATGAAGTGATCGGAGACGAGGAAGAAGAGGATTATGATCCGGAAGAAGTAATATCATTTGACCTGACTGCTCAAGACCGGATCATTCGAGGTAGAATGCCTACTCTCGAAATTATCCATGACCGATTCGTCCGCCTCTTTCGCTTAACTTTATCAAATACCCTGCGCAGAGTGGTTGACATTAGTGTACGCTCTACGGAGTTGATTAAGTTCGGTGAGTTTATTAAAACCCTTGATGTGCCAACATCAATGAATCTATTTCGTATGACCCCACTTCGTGGATATTCGATGATGGTCTTTGAAACCAGGCTGGTTTTCTCTCTGATAGAGATGTTTTTCGGAGGCGGTGTTGAAATAGAAGCAAAAACTGAGGGACGTGACTTTACTGAAATAGAATCCAGGATGATTAAGCGTGTAATCATCAGCGGACTTGAAGATTTACAAACATCATGGCGACCAGTATTCCCAGTTCAAATAAATTATTCCCGTACCGAAATAAATCCTCAGTTTGTATCTATTGTGCCACATAGTGAAATCGTTATTGTAGTTACTTTTGATGTTGAAATCGGGAGAGCACCAATGGCAATCACTATATGTGTACCTTACTCAATGATAGAGCCCATCAGGACCAGGCTTAATGCAGGATTCCAGAGCGAACAGGACGAAAAAGATAATACCTGGAGCAATCGTTTCAAACAAAATTTGCAAAATGTGGATGTAGAATTAGTCGCTAAACTTGGTGAGATGAACATTTCTGTACGAGATTTTTTGAATTTGCAAAAAGATGATGTGCTATATCTGGAACATGAAACTAAGAACCCGATTTCCATTGAAGTAAACGGCAAAGAAAAATTTACTGGATTCCAGGGGACATATAAGGGTCACAAGGCAATCAGCATTGAGGAATTGATTTATGAACCACCTGTAACAGACGAAATGCTCACTTAACTAGTTAATCTACAGAAACAAGACGATGTGGTGATTCTCCTTCCGGGCATGATTTAAACGCCCTTACAACAAGCTTCAGCGGATCCAGTCTAACCTCATTAATTCTGAGCACAAGCTGCTCTTCTTCATTATACCCTCTCAAACCTGACACCTGAACAATACAATCCAGTTCAACCAACTCAATTTCGGTGTTGTTGTTGGAAAGTTGCTTCCTGACTGTTGCTTCGAATAATTCCTTCATATGCTGATGCAAATACTTAAACTTCCAGTATTGAAGAATGTTTTTCTCTGCACGGTTGTATTTTCTTTGTCTCAGTGTTATGGCTTCTGCCCATCGCATCATATCTTCTGAACTGTAAACAGGCTCTTCATCATTGATCAAATTATTCAGCTGATGCTGGGTAAGCAGGTCCACAAATCTTCTGATGGGAGAAGTTGCATGCATATAAACCTCGCAGCCTAAACCTGCATGAGTTCCTGCAATTGTAGTCAACCTTGCGGGTTCAACCCTGATATTTTCTGGAAGCTGCTGATTTTCATATTCTGGCTCCTTAACTATCTTGTATGAGGACTGTGTACGATAAATCCCCGGGAATTCTGCTTCATGAAAAAGACGACCAGTTTCTCTATTCACCGCAATGGCAAGTTCTTCAATGATCCGACTTGAAGGACTGTTCCTGTTCAGCTTTAAAATACTGACCTGTTCGGGATTGCTTATGTCAAATTCAAATTCTTTTCTTGCCATATTCAGTGCGCCATTTTCCATACGCTTTTCCTGAGCAAGCTGACAAAATTTATGTAATAATCCCCAAAAGTCCCTGTCTTCATGAATCAGCTGGTCCGCATGTTCGTAACTCAGATTTTCCCAAACTCTGACAATTTGACGCACAACATTGGTTAATTTCCATGTTCCGTTTTGAGAAATTGAAAAATTATAGCTGAACACATTTCTTTCCTCACCTGCCTTCAATGAAAATGTATCGTTTGAAAGTGATTCCGGAAACATGGGAACTGATTCTTCAATTGTGTAAACTGAAGAAATCCTCTCTTCTGCTTCCTCAAAAAGCTTATCCCCCGGAGTCACGAAAGAGCTTAAATCAGTAATATGAATCGCAATTTCGAGTTTATCTTCACTACATTCAATCACTGAAAAGGCGTCATCATAATCCTGCGTTTTTTCGGCATCAATTGTAAAGGTTGGGATTTTTTCCGAAATTCTATCAACCGCTACCAATGGAAAATTTCGTGCACGTTCAGCTTCTGACAATATTTCTTCCGGGAATTTTTTTCGAATATCTGCCCGAAGCAGCGTAAGCCTAGAAGGAGATACTGCAGAACCTGCCTTTTCAAGCCAGTTTTTGAGCATTTTTTCTTCATCATAGCCAATGGTGGCTCCCCATTCCAAATGTGAAGACATTTCTTTCCAGTGTTGAGATTCTGCACCCTTAATCAGAATATCAAGCAATTGATCCAGCCATAATTGTTGATCTGCAGTTCGTTCTGATTTCTCATTCCATTCTCCTGATTCAAGCTGCTTTATCCACTCCTGAATGCTATCAGCTCTTTCCTGACGTTCTTTTTGTCTGGCCAACTGAATTCGAAGTACTTCCAATTCATCTGCCGTCCTGGGAGTGTAAGTCAAATTACGATTGTGCTTAAACCAGAATACATCCTCCCTGAGGGCTACAAACAATCCCAGTTTACAAACTGAATCTTTTGGATCATCTAAAAAGTCTGCTGCAATTTCATCAATGGTGTATTCCCTCACTTCGTCCAAAAGGGAATGGATAGTTTCCAGCTCCAGTTTCTTCATGAAATGAAATGCTGTTTTCAGATGCTGTTCCAGTAATTCGTGTGCCTGGTTTGCATTATAAGCCAGTTTTTCGCCTCGCCAGCTGAAAGCAATCCGATTTGCAGGCAGAAACTGATTTTTGCCCTTTTGCGGAACTACGATAAGTTTGTTCTTATGTACAGCTTCAATCCATCCGTATTCCATTCGGTTATCGCGAAAGAATACACATAAGTGATAAAGCAGCGATTCAAGCATTCTTAATAACTAACTACAAGAATTAAAATAATCTACAGATCAAGTTTTCCATAATTTACTATGCATAAAAAAATATCTACATGAAAGATAAGAATCCAATTTCTTATATCAAAGAATGTCTTTGTCGATGCATGAAATTTCATGTTATATTGATATTCAAAAACATGGTAACAGACAGAAAAAGCTTATGATCATTGGAGTTGTAAAAGAAATTCATCATGGAGAGCGCAGAGTTGCAATGGCACCCTCAGTAGTGAAACAGTGCATTAAAACCGGACATTCTGTGCTTGTTGAACATGGTGCTGGCGTGATCGCTAATTTTACCGATGAACAGTATCAGGATTCTGGCGCAGAAATAGTACAATCTGCTCATAAAGTTTGGGAACAGGCTGATGTGATCCTCAAGATTCGTCCACCTGAGGAAGAGGTTAAAGAAATTGAAGAAGGAGAAGAAGAAGAAAATCTTGAAACTGGAAGGCATGAGGTAGATTTACTACGTAAAGATGCCTGCCTGATTTGTATGCTGAGTCCCGGACGCAACCCAGAATTACTTGAAAGACTAGCAAAAACCGGAGGGACTGCAATTGCCGTGGATGCTATACCAAGGATTTCCCGGGCTCAGTCAATGGATGTATTAAGCTCCATGGCAAATATTTCTGGTTACCGGGCTGTTACTGAAGCAGCACATAATTTTGGTCGTCTTTTCACAGGACAGATCACGGCAGCAGGGAAAATCCCTCCAGCTAAAGTACTGGTAATCGGTGCCGGTGTAGCGGGACTTTCTGCAATAGGTTGTGCACAAAGCCTGGGAGCAATAGTAAGGGCATTTGACACACGTACCTCAGTGCGTGAAGAAGTAATAAGCATGGGAGCAGAATTCCTGGAAATTGACTATAAAGAGGACGGCACCGGCAGTGGGGGTTACGGAAAAACAATGAGCAAAGAATTCATCGAAGCAGAAATGAATTTGATAGCGGAACAGGCAAGAGAAGTAAACATCATTATTACAACAGCTGCTGTTCCTGGCAAGAAGTCACCAATACTGATTACTAAAGAAATGGTGGAGAGCATGATTCCTGGATCAATCATAGTTGATTTGGCTGCCGAAGAAGGAGGAAATTGTGAAATGACAAAACCAGGGGAATTTCGTCTCTACAAAAAAGTTATCATCATAGGTTTTACTGATCTTCCCAGCCGTTTACCTACTCAGGCCAGTCAGCTATACAGCAACAATACAGCAAAATTGATTCAATATCTCAGCAGGGACGGGAAACTTGAGCTTGACCTGGAAGATGAAATTACCGGAGCAATCACGGTTGTACATCAGGGAAATGTTATCTGGGAACCTGCAAGACAGATAACCGAGACACAACAGCCTGTTCAGCCTGAAAGGCAGGAAACTGTCACTGAAGAAGCAGATACGTTAAAACGCGCCAAAATAACTAAAAATAAAATTTGGCCAAAATTCATAATGCTGGCTTTGATTATTGGACTTGGTGGGCTGATTGGATTTGGAGGTTCCACCACTTTAATTTCTCATTTAACAGTATTTGTTCTGGCCTGCTTTGTAGGTTACATGGTGATCTGGAACGTAACTCCATCCCTGCACACTCCGCTCATGAGCGTAACAAACGCAATCAGCGGGATC
>JAKUUF010000063.1 GCA_022448705.1 SAR324 cluster bacterium
TGACTATTCACTGTTTGGTGAAAGAAAAGCAAAGGATTTGGTAGTTCAGTTTGATGATCAAGCTAAAGTCTCATCTTTTACTTTCAGTACAACAGATCACGATGAATGAACCAACTAAAATATGCATTGATAAAAATTATAAATTTTGCTGTTCAGCTGAAAATTACGTATTTAAATCGAATACATAGTTATGTTTCTGATAGAACCAGTTAAATTTTATTTAGTAGTGATTAGTTTTTACGCTTTTGCTTTTTCAGCAAGTGCGGAAGAAGTCTTTACCAACGCAGCTCCGCTTGAGGCTGAAAAAGCCTTTGTAATTGATCACATGGTGACCGGTCCCAATGAAGTAGTTGTTCGCTTGCAAATATCGGAAAACTACTATTTGTACAAGGAAAAATTTATTTTCAGCAGCAAAGATTTTTACATTGAGGATGTTAATTTCCCTGCTAGTGCAGTAAAGTTTGACGAATTTTTTGGCTTAAGCGAGGTTTATTACAATGTGATGGAGACAACTTTGCAGATTTCACCTAAAATAAGTGGAATTACAATGGGGATACTTGAAGTAGCATACCAAGGGTGTTGGGAGGGAGGTGTATGCTATCCTCTGACAAGGAAGTCTCTCCAGATAAGAGAACTCTGATGTATTTTTACTCGATTAAATTGAAAGACTTTTTTTACAATTTGTGATTATTGCTCGGTTTCTGAAATGCCTACAACAATGTCAGAAATTTCATAAATCCTTAAATTCTCCCTCCATAAATTTGCGTCTGCAGTCAGGACCACCTGTTTTTCATTTTTAATTATGTTTTTAACATGAAGGTCAAGCTGCATGTACTTGGTTGAAGGAAGTATTTGACCACGATATTTCCAGGCCACTTTACTCAAAACTGCTGCAAAACGGGGATTACGGAACGAATTCCCTACTCCCTGATAGATTGCATATGCCTGCATAGCCTGTATTACTGCTTCCAAACCAAGAGAGCCGGGCATTACAGGATCCTGGTGAAAATGACAGGGAAAAAACCAGTCATCCGGATTTACTTTTTTGTATGCATAGGCATAGCCTTCCCCGTATTTGCCTCCATTCGGTACCAATACAATTTTGTCCGAGAAAGAAAGTTTTCCGGAAGAAAGGCAAAAATGCTGATGCGTGCTGTTTTCACCTAAAATTTTTCTGAAATTACTTGAGTTTAAATCAAGCTCTGCGGATTTTTGCTTTGGATTTTGCTCAATCCAGGGTGGAATGGTTTTTCCTCCGTCCAGGCCCACCTGGGCTTCAAGGGCTTCCCTAATAAAATAGCCAAACATGGTGTCACCATGATAAAACTTTTGGCCATTACAACTCAGTGAAAAGCTGTGTGTTTGAATGATGGTGTCCCCAGAGGAAACTGTTGAAAGCAGTTCAACCTCATTTACAACTGTCTTACCATGCAGTTCGGGATTACTGAGCAACGTACCATTTCCTTCGAGGTTTCGGTAGCATAAGTCAAGTCCCGGATAAGACAGGATTGCTCCGGAGTGAGTGGATAGAAAACCACAGGACTGCAGGGCAATTTCCATCAATACTGAATATGGCATGTTTGAAGGATGAGAATTTTCCAGGTAATACCAGGCATTTTCCGGCACATCATATTCACTGACCAAAGTCATCGGCTTGTCAAATTCCATCCTGGTTCCCTGCAAATGAGTTACTCGGGAAATTAGCTGGAAATCACCATTTGGATTGCGCTGCATTGAGCGCCCCCTGTAAATGGAAAAGTCCGGGCCAAAACACTTGTCAATATCTCCAAGTGCAAATTCCCGGATCATTTGTTCGTCCGCCACAAGCTGACTTCCTGAAGTTTCTGTTTTGTTCTTTTTTGTCAGCTCAACATTGTCATCTTTTTTAAATGCAATACGCTGGTTTTTTGTGACACGCATTTGAGAAGTTTTTTCAGCCAGTTGAACTCCAAGGTCGCGGAAATCAACTACGATTCTGTCACCTGCCAGGATATCGATATCTGCAATCGCGTAAGGGTGTGGTTCAAGCCCAATTTCCTTGACTTCAACATGATAGGTCATTTTTGGATTACCAGGGATTACCTGTCCCCGGCAGCGTACTATTTGCGGTAATTCGTGTATTGGCTGAAATGTGGCATCCTCTACTAAGGTCTGGAGTCCAATATAAAGCATGAAAAACTGAAGTAGCTGTACACAGCCTTCTGCCATCAGAGAACCGGCCATCACCGGATCATCCTTGAAATGGCAAGGGAAGTACCAGTCATCAGGAGCCAGGTCCTTTTCTGCGATTATGTATCCAAGACCAAAGGAGCCTCCGTGTGCTTCAACTGACAAAATTCGGTCTGACATCAGGAACTGATCAGGAGCGTTTTTCAATGAGGGATTTTTGCCGTACTGATTAAATTCCTCCCCAAAACATCCAGCCGGGTTCCCAGCAGATATTTCCAGAAGTTCACTGCGCGTAAAAGATGATTTTGGGCAATTCAGAAGTTGAGGAAAATGAAGTTTTTCTACATTTTTCTTAACCTCCTGCTCTTGCTCCGTATGAATCACACCTTTGCCATGTGCCAGGTCATCATCTGAGAAAAACCCTGCGCATCCGTTATCCATTCTCAGCACCATTTTATTTCCTACAAAACACTCATAATTGAAGAAAAATAAAAGGTTCTGATCGTGCCTGGCAAAGGAATTAATGGATATTTCATAGCGTAAGGTTTCGCCTTCGCGAGGCATGTCGTCAAGGAAGGTTAATGTACAGTCAAGCAGGCGGTACACTTTTTCACCCTTGCACTCAAAGTCAATGCCCAGGTAGCTGATGAGAAGCAGGTCACATTGACCAGACTCAACTGCCACAGCCCAGGGGATATGTCCATCAGTTGTATACCAGGCTTTGTTTGGAATGTCGTATTCTGTGGTGACAGTTGAGGGCTTGAATTCTCCCAGCCTGCCATCAAGTTTTGTTACTCGACTTACAAGTAAATATGGCTCCATCGGCAGTCGCACACATCTTCTGTAACTGTCTATTGCCTTGTAGTCAGCACCAAATACACTGGCTATACTGCCTCCCGCAATTTCCTTTAAATCCTGATAGTCAAAAATTACAGCTTTGTGCTCTGCTTGTACATCCACTCTCTGCGCAGGTGTATGAGGTCTGATCTTATTTTCAGTTTGAACCTGATCAGCTGTAATTAGTGACCTATTCCCCATCATGGAGCTGATAATCCCAGCAAACTGCTTCATACCATTCTTGCGCAGATTTAGGAATGCAGAGTGTGCAGCATTCCTGCGTGACCCAAATTCACCGGGAAAGCCTGTAATTGAGGAGATGCTTAACACAGGCAATTCGTTTGCGGTGCTGTTCCGAACTGGCTCCATCAGACGCTGTGAATGCATGAGAGATTCAGAACTTTGTCGCTTAATTTCCGATTCATCTGTATATCTTAAAGATCTAGCACCAGCATGAATAGGAGCTGAAACAGGCTGTGGCTTTAAATAAGTCTCAGTCTGTTCATCAGTACGCAGATTCAGTCCTTCGATGCCTTTTGCAAAAATTTGCTGTATCGGTATTCCTCCAAGATTGATTGTTTGCAGGAGCTGCTTTTCCGGTTGAGCAGCAAGGTCAGGAAAAAGCGGGTCAAGATTAACTGGAACTCGGTGACTGATCAGACTGGACAGTGCCTGAAGTATCATTACACGGTTGTCGGTTCCCTTGCGGTTTACACTTATGGAAAGATGGGGCTTTGCTTCCAAAGTTTCACTAATCCATTTCGAGCAGGTAGTACGCGGACCCAAATCAACAAAAATCCTGGCACCATCCTGATAAACCTTGTTTATCAGTCGGCTGTAGTCAACGGTTTTACCATATATTGTCGCAATGTTGTGCGCGAGAGTTTCACTGTCCAGTTTTGAAATTTCATAATCAATAGCAGAATAAAAATCAATATCCGGACATTCAATCACCTTATCGGTATGTACGCGTTTTATTTCCGCATACTCGGTTTTGACAGGATCACAGTGCACCACATCGGTAACAGGAATAGGCGTTGGCTTTTCACCAAGTTTTTCAATAATTCGCAGACATGCAGCCGGCTCACCGGCAATAACTGATTCCCTTGGCGTGTTGATCAGAATTAAATAGGCATGTGGTTCCTTGTCCACAACTGCCTGGACTTCTGCAGCAGGAAGCTGGATTGTATAACAGCCCCAGAGCGGGTCATCATGGAATTCATTCGGCTTAAGATTCCAAGCTTCACGCACGGCATTCATTGACCCTGCCAGTCGGTCTTTGAAGAGGCTGGAAGTATTCAGAACATGGCTCATGTTGCACATGCTTTCCCATACACCCAGTCCATACAGCATGGAGATTTCTCCCATGCTGTAACCAAAAGCAATATCAGGTTCCAGACCAAACCCTTTGCGCATAACGTGTGTGTTCAGTACGGCGGAGCTGACTCCACTTTCGAACATTGCAATTGGAGTGTGGAAAAAATCTTCCTGAAGTTCTTTTAACTGATCATCGCTTAAGCAATTCAAAGTTCTTGGAAAAAGCCTTTGCTCCTGCAAGAGCATACTCAAATAGTTGCTTCCCTGACGTTTGTCAGAAGGTCCGGTTTGGTTCATAAGCTGCTCGTCCAACTGGTGCAGCCCCGGATACATTTGGAAGAGGGAACGCCCGCAATGAACATAGGCGCTGAAACCTCCTGGATAAGTAAACGCTATTTTGCCTTCTCTTGACAATGGGTTCGCACTGAAGATGCTGCCTCTTGGAGTGCTCCAGTCTCCATTTCCGGAAAAAGATTTTTCAACTCCGGATTTTGCCGCTTCAATTTCTTTCTGTAATTCATCACGCGAGGAACCAAGAAGTACCGCGGCAAATCTTGAGTTGTTTTTCTCATATTGCCGGTAATACCGGTGAGCGGTTGACACAAGACCCTGACCAGAGTTTAGATCATTTTCCAGATCATTCAGCCCTTTTTTTATTTCGGTCATTTCCTGTCCGGGTAAAAGGAATAAACTCAAATCTCCCGGCTCTGCAATTTCTATCTTTTTGCGTAACTCAGTTGGTGCTTCAGAAAGAATAACATTTGAGCAAACCTGGTCCTGTCCAATTACGCTGATTCCAGCGTGCCTTTTTGGCGTTCCGGGCTGAATAAGCCATGGTCTTGAATCTTCAGGAACATAAAAAATATTTCCGGGGTTCAGTTCGGTTTTCGGAGATTCCCATTGCGGTACTCCGGGAATAAATCGGTGGTTAAGACAAAGCGCCGTTTTTATTAAACTTGCCATTCCTGAAGCAGCAAATGTGTGTCCAATATTGGCTTTGATACCTCCTATTGCGCAGTGGGGCTTATCTCCTGAAAATACCCTGGTCAGGCCCTCCATCTCGAATTTATCATCAACATCGCTTCCGCTTCCGCAGACCTCCAGGAGACCTATCTGATCAGGTTTTACACTGGCAAATTTCATGGCCTTTTTTGCACAATCTTCAACATCTTTTGAAGAAGTTGCCGATGAAAAAGCAATGGAGTCAACAGTGGCGTAAATTTTCTCTTTGTCTTTTTTTGCATCCTCACAGGATTTTAAAACAACACTCCCTGCTCCTTCGCCTATCATCCAGCCGTTGACTCCCTTATCGAAACTAAGTGTAGGCTTTCCGGTGTTCAGCGGGATATTTCTTTGACGCAGCATTACTTGTTCAGGACTCCCCGCAAGATCTACTGCAGTGATTATAACCGCTTCCACAGTTTGCGCATCAAGCATCATCTGTGCTATTTCAAGGGACCTTGAAACTGAATTTTCTTCAGAGGAAACAGTAAAGGCTGGACCGGAAAAATCCCACAAAGAAGAAATTCGTGATGCCATAATGTTGCCGATAAAACTGGTAAAACGGTTAATCGGCACTTCCTCAGAAAGACTGTCCTTGCAGGCTTCAATCAATTGGTGCTGCTCAGCATCACTCAAATCAATTCCTGCCTCTTTCAGGCTGACTTCTATTTGGGTAGAAAGATTGACCCTGCCCCTGAAACGGTGAATTTCAAGTTCTGTCTCCATTGCAACCAGTACGGCAACATTCTGTCCTTCCTTCAGTTTAGTGGATTTGATTGCCTTGTCTGTTACTGCCAGAGTAAGCAATTGCTGTGAGATCAAGTGCTCTTTTGGATTGGGCTGCAGCTTAAAACGCAGGAAATCAATATCAAAGGATTTGAGCCATGCGCCTTTGGGCAGTTCAAACAATTCAGTATATTGCTCCATTCCTTTCCAGCGATCAGGGGGCAAAGATCGGAAATGCTGTTTATTGTCATAAACTGTTTGATAAAACTCATTCAATCCATTACAACCTCCAAAAATGGCTTCCATTCCAACAATTGCCATGGGTAGTTGAGTTTTTTTCAATGACTGTTTTTTGTGCCTAGATTTTCTGTCTCCTTTCTTTCCTGTTTCAAAGACAATGTGAGCATTAGTTCCTCCAAAGCCAAACGCACTCACGGCAGCCCTTCGTTCTGATTTTTTGTGAGGCCATTCTATGGCCTGCTGGACAATTTGCTTTGATGATATTCCAGAATTTTTGGAACTCATTGGTTCCATAACACCAACCGTTGCAGGAATTTTTCCCTGCTGTAGTGCTAAAATGACTTTTGTCATGCCTCCCATTCCTGCAGCAGTCAGCATATGTCCCAGATTTGATTTTACTGAGCCAATAAGAGGCTTTGTTTTTCTCTTCTCAACAGTAAGTTCAGATGCAAAGAATTTTTCCATTGAATCAAGTTCCACTTTGTCACCCAGTGGTGTCCCAGTAGCGTGGCACTCTATGTAATCAATTTGTCCTTTTTCAACTCCTACAGAACTGTATGCTCTTTCAAAAGCCAGTAACTGACCTTTTGAGTTTGGACTTAGAACAAACTGTCCCCGGCCGTCATTTGACAAACCGGCTCCGGAAATAACAGCTTGTATTTTGTCACCATCACGCTCAGCGTCAGAAAGACGTTTTAGCACGAACATACCTGCACCCTGGCTGGCGTAAAGTCCCCCTGAATTGTTATCAAGCGGGTTGCTTTTTTCATCCGGTTCAGGGTATGCCTGAAAGATTGAAAAACCCATGTTCACAAAAAACGGGTCAGCAGCACTTACTGCGCCGGCAAGCATCATGTCTGTTTGTTCTCCGGAAAGGTAATTGCAGGCTAAAGCAACTGCATACAAGGAAGAGGCACATGCAGAATCAATAGCGAATCTGCAGGAAGACAAACCTAAACATTGTGCGATAATGGAAGCAGGAAGTCCTGAAATATGTGAATTTTCCCAGGCAACATCTTTTTTATCTAAAAAAGGATGTAAGCTGAATTCGGGGCGGCCCAATGCCTCACGCATTAGTTTTTGAAGAGCCTTCTGATAAATGGGGAGGACTAAATGATTTGATTCCCTGGTAGGAAATGAGAGGTTCCCAAGCACCAATCCGCATTTTTCTAAGACCTCCGTTCTTTTTAAATATCCGCTGTCCAGTAGGGCTTCACGTGCGGTATATAAAGGCCATTGAAAAGTCGGACCTAGTTGATTGATAGTCTCCGGTGGAAGCTGAAAACCTTCAGGATCCATTGAAAAATTACGGATGTAACCACCGCGTGAACTGTAAAATTTATCCGCGATGCCTTTTTTATCGGCGGAGTATTGCAACGGATCAGCTTCAAGATTTTCTTCTATGGCAAGGGTACAGGAATTTTTATACTGAAGCAGGTTTTCCCAAAATTGCTTTGGTTTATCAGCTTCAGGAAAAAGACATGAAAGGCCAATTACAGCGATAGGCTTCATTGATTTTACGAAAATAATTCTAAAATGTTTTGGTTATTGTTTTCTTAAATTAGCTTTCTGCTAGATATTAGCTGAGATGATAATTCATGAACTTGAGCAGGATATTTGTGAAAGAATTTTTTAAATGAAAAAATAATTTCAAAACTTTAATAAATACTTTT
>JAKUUF010000064.1 GCA_022448705.1 SAR324 cluster bacterium
CGATAGGTCAAATTATATGGGAGAATGAAGTTAATTTTTTTAAACCGTCAAAAGTTTTCATATAGAGGATTAAATACTGTAGATGCTAACAAAAAAAAGAAAGGTTGAAATTGTAAAAAAATTCGGCAAAAACACTGCCGATACCGGTTCAACTGAAGTACAGGTCGCAATAATAACTGAAAGAATTAATTCATTGACTGATCATTTGCGAAGACAGCCAAAAGACTTTAGTTCCAGGCGTGGACTTTTAAAACTGGTAGGACAGAGAAGAAATTTCATGAATTATCTAAAGAAAAGAAATAGCGAGAGTCATGCTACTGTTTCTAAACAGCTTAAAATTCGAATCAAGTGAACCACATAAAGCATCACAGAAGACATAACCTAATTAGAGTGTCTTCTATAAACTTAGTATTTCTAAGCTGATGCTTCATTTTTTCTTTTCAATCCCTTCGTGTTTTTTTATACACATTCTGCATCCCCTCTTAAAGCTTTCCGTAAGTAGGTTATATCAAGATACTAGTTTTATTCTTGAATAATTCTTTGGAATTTAAGGTTTGCTCTTGCTTAACCTAAGTTAAAGTGTGTTATTGCGATTTACAGAATAATGAGAACTTTTACGGAATTTAAACCATTTTGAATCAAATGAACGAGGAATATCAGGAGAAAGATGAAATCAGTTGAAAGAGAATTTGGAACAGCAACTTTTAAGCTGGAAACAGGAAGAATGGCCAAACAGGCAAACGGGTCTGTATTAGTAACGTATGGTGACACAGTTGTACTTGTTGCTGCAACTGCAGAAAAAGGATCAGGGGGTGGCAAGGATTTTTTCCCACTAGCAGTATTTTATGTAGAAAAAGGTTATGCCTCAGGCCGAATCCCCGGAGGATTTCTAAAACGTGAGTCCAGACTGTCAGATCATGAAACATTAATTTCCAGAATTATTGACCGCCCTCTTAGACCATCCTTTGAAGAGAATTATCTTGCTGATACATTAATTTTGGCAACAGTCCTTAGTCACGATATGGTACACCCATCTGATGTAGCTGCAATGAATGGAGCCTCAGCTGCTTTGGCAATTTCCGACATTCCATTTCATAATCCTATTGGAGGTGTAAGAGTTGGTCGTATCGATGAGGTTCTTACAATTAACCCTAGTCCAGAAATGCTTGAAAAGAGCGACCTAAATATTTTTATGGCTGCATCTAAAGACGCCATACTGATGGTTGAAGGGGAGGCAAATAATATCAGTGAATCTGTAATGCTGGATGCACTCTGGTACGGTCATGAACAAATCCAGCCTATTATTGCCATGCAGGAAGAATTGATGCAGAGTGTTGGAAAGAAAAAACGTAATGTAGAAGCACCTGAAACAGATATTGAACTAAAAAATAAAATCGAGGCAGTTGCACCTGAACGGTTACGCAAGGCCTTGAGCATAAAAGATAAGCAGGAGCGCTATGAGAGTTTGGATACATTACATGATGAAATGAGTATTGAAATTCTTGGAGATGAGCCTGAAAGTGATACAGTTAAAGAGTTCAGTCAAATTTTTTCAGATATCAAAAAAGAAGAAATGCGTTCACGGTTGATTAATGAAAATATTCGTATCGACGGACGTAAACCTGAAGAAATCAGACCTATAACATGTGAAACAAAAGTTTTACCAAGAACCCATGGTTCTGCGCTATTCACTCGAGGTGAAACACAAGCGCTTGCAGTTACAACATTAGGGGCACGTGAAGATGAAAAAATGATTGATAGCCTGGATGGGATTTCATTTAAAAGATTCATGCTGCACTACAATTTCCCCAGTTTCAGTGTTGGTGAAACAAGTGTCCCACGAGGACCAGGCCGAAGGGAAATCGGTCACGGAACACTTGCTGAAAGAGGATTGAGTACACTAATCCCTGGAAAAACAGAATTTCCATACACAATCAGACTAGTTTCAGAAATACTGGAATCAAACGGATCATCTTCAATGGCAACTGTTTGCGCAGGATCATTGGCATTGATGGATGCCGGAGTGCCGCTCAAAACAGCTACTGCAGGAATTGCAATGGGACTGATCAGTGATGGCAAAAACCATGTAATTCTTTCAGACATTCTTGGTGATGAAGATCACCTTGGAGATATGGATTTTAAGGTAGTTGGAACTGAAGGCGGAATTACTGCTTTGCAGATGGATATTAAGATCAAGGGACTTAGTCGTGAAGTTGTAGAAAAATCCTTGATGCAGGCTCGTGAAGGAAGGTTGCATATTTTGAATGAAATGGGCAAGGCATTGAAGGAACCTCGTCAAGGATTATCATCTTATGCTCCTCGTTTTATTACTCATAAAATTGCACAGGATAAAATAGGGACTGTAATCGGACCCGGAGGAAAAATGATAAAGAGCATAGTTGATCAAACCGGCGTTAAAATAAATATTGACGACGACGGAATTGTATCGATAATGTCCCGAGACCATAATGCTGTTGATGATGCCTTGGAAATAGTGAAAAATCTGACCCGGACAATTGAAATCGGAGAAACCTATACCGGCCCTGTAAAAAAAGTGATGGACTTTGGAGCGTTTGTGGAAGTTTTTCCGGGTACAGAAGGACTTGTACACATCTCAAATCTGGCTGAAGGCAGGGTTGAAAAAGTGACAGATGTTTGTAAAGAAGGCGATGTTGTCACAGTTAAGGCAACAGGTGTTGACAGAAGAGGAAAAATACAGCTCAGTATCAAAGACGTTTAAATTAATTTAATTTCGGGAATTTAAATACATTGCATCAGAATTAACTGCCTGCAGACACTTGCTACTATAGAAAGTCGGCAGGCAATCCCTCCAATTCTGAACTATCAATAAATATTTTACAGCAACCGAATTGTTCCAGGTTCAACCAGTTGTAAGGAGTCAGCCGCAATATAGTTTGAGTTTGGCATAATCACAGGATATGTTGAGATGATTTGTCAACTACACCACCCACCTGCTGTAATTTTGCTGCATGAACATTGTAATTACTGACTCAGGTTTGGGAGGATTATCAGTGTGTGCACAGCTGATTCACCTCCTAAAGAATTATACTGTTCCTGAAAATTCTGATCCGCCCTCCTGCGATATAAAAATCACATACGTAAACGCTGTTCCGTCAAATGATCGCGGCTACAATACAATGTCAGGGAAGCAAGAACAGATTGAAACATTTGAAAAAATCATCAGCAATACTGTACGTTTGATTTCACCTGACAATATTTTTGTTGCATGCGGTACACTTTCAGTATTGTTGAACCAGATGGCTCCTCCGGGCGACAAATCAGTTAAAATAGAGGGTATAGTCAGTATTGGGATTCAGTTGCTTGTGGATAATCTGATAAAAATTCCTAAGGCCAAGGCTATAATCATGGCAACTCCTACAACAGTCAGTAACAACAGTTTCCAGAGAGAGCTACTCAATAATGGCATAGCTAAAAATCAGATCGTTGCACAGTCATGTCCAAATCTGGCAAATGAAATTTCGAATGATCCAGAAGGCTCAAAAGTGGAAAAAAGAATTCAGTACTGGGTCAAAAAATCTTTGCAGCAACTGCAAGGAAAAACCACTGACCATTTGATGTTATTCCTTGGATGCACTCATTACAGTTACCATGAAAATATGTTTAAAATGGCATTTATAAATGAAGGATTCAGCAAACTTACTGTGCTGAACCCTAATTATGCCGCAGCAGAAAAACTGAAAAATTATGTTTTAAATGATCAATCTATAAATTCAGTTTTGAAAAACAGCTTTTCAATTAATTTCTTAACTCCATATGCAATTCCAGAGCAGGAAAAAATTACACTCAATAAACTTCTTACTCCAATTTCACCTGAAACCAGCCAGGCATTAATAAACGCCCAAATTGTTCCAGAACTTCTTGATGATTGATCAATGACTGAAAAAATCTTGTCTACAAATAATTTAATTTCATGTGTCAAATCATCTTATATGCTGGACTTTATATCTTCAGCGCAAGTCTGGTTTACTCATATCAACCTGTCACTGGTTCCTGACAGTATGATTCCTGACAACGGCTGCATTGCTGATCAATTAATAACATTTTATGACTTAGAAGAATTTCAGTACTGTTTGATCCTGGTTGAAAGTAAACGAACTGAGCAGTGGACTGAAAAAAAAGGATCTGTTCCATTTCAGTCATTAATTGAAGTAGAACTACAAAAAAGAAAAAATAATACTCAAATCAATAATCTTAAAAAAAGAGGATGTGTCTGGAAAAATATAATTGGTCCTGAAAAAATTCTGGAAATATTCAAGGAAAATCCAAATTCATTGCTAGAGTCTGTTGCAGAAAACAGGAAGGCAGTAATTGTTGATTCTAAAGAGCCATTGCAACTTAAAGTGCTTAAAATACCCAAACCCTGGGGTTATGAAGGATGGTATACCGGAGTTGAAAAACGTGGTGTGGTAAATGTTATAGATAAGTATGGTAAAACTGAACTGCCTTATGCTCTCAATCTGTTTAAAAAACAGATGCTTGCCGATGATTCAGAGTCTTTGATTCTGCTCAAAACACTTAATCCAGTTGCTGAAAAGACGATTGGGGATTTGTATTATGAGTTGCATGAAAAAAAATGGGAAGTGTATGTAGTCACAGAAATTGATAAAACTGCATGGCCATCCGGAACAGGAATTATCAAAGCCGGACTTCATCCGGATAAAATTGAAGAATATAAAAAAAAATACGGGAATAATTGGAAAGAAATACTGCTCAGGGAATTTAAATCAGCAGTTTTTGAATATGAAAAAACTCGTCGACAGATAGATGATTCTCAAGAGGAAATCTCAAAAGAACTTCTTGAAAAGGAAGCAAAATTAAGAGATAAAGCCTCTGGTTTTGTAGGTGATTTACCAGTGAAAGTTGGTGATATTATAAGCTTTCCTGTGTTTCAAATACATTCTTTGCGTCATGGCATAAAAGTCGTTGAATTTCAAACTCCTCACTACGAACGCCTGATCCTGATGTTTGCTCAAAAAGTTCTTACTCAAAATCATTGGGACACTGAAGACGCAATCAGTAAAATGGAAACAGAAGTTTATCATCCTCCAAAACTAGATTGCATCCATAATTCAGAGTACTTGAATGTGGAGCGTTTTACTGATTTTCCACAATTTAATTTTGACCGAATTCGCATGGCGCCAAAAAATACTTATGAAGATCAACTGGACGGAAGATATCAACTTTTAATTATCATCAGCGGACGGGCTGCAGTGGTTACACAATCAGGTAATTCCATTAATTTAAAGAAAGAAGAATCCTTGTTTTTACCAGTGGCAATGGAAAGTTATCTTATTGAAAATATTGGAGATAATCAACTGATTTGTTTGAAAGCAACACCAAAATAGCAGATGATCGTTGAAGTCGCCATAAATGTACCAATTCGAAAGTGCTTTGATTATTGCTGGCCTGAAGACCTTGAACTGGTTCCTGAGGCAGGTTTACAGGTTTTAGTGCCTTTTGGCAGACAGAAAAAAGGTGGTGTTGTAGTTGGTGTTAATAAGAAATCCAAATTATCCGAATTAAAATTTATTGAATCACTGGTTGAAGAGAAACCTTTATTTACTGAAGAAATACTTAAACTTACCAGATGGACTTCTGAATACTATTTTTGCGCTTGGGGCGAAGTGCTTAATGCGGCAATCCCAGGCGGACTTTCCTTGAGTCTGAGTACCTCATTTTCCCCTCAAATTTTTCCACTCCCCGGCATAGAAAATCTAAGCAAAAAACCATCACAACTTACACGCACTCAACAATACTGGACAGAACAGGAGTGGCTTAAATGTCAACCTGATGAAAAAGATCAAAAGATAATGAATCAATGGCTTAATAATAAGAATGTCCTGAAAAAACAGGTTTTGGCGGGGAAAAAAACAAAACCAAAAATGGAACGCTGGGTACGACTGCTGAATGCAGAAAATTCTAATAAACCAATACCAAGTCGAAAAACCAAACGAAAACAGATACTTGAAATCTTAAACAATAATTCTGAAATTGGCTGGAGCGAAATACTATGCAGAGTCAATTCACCTGCACAAACACTAAGGAAACTTAAGGAAGAAGGGCTGATTGAAATATATGAAAAACGTGTTTATCGTCGATTTTTAGATGGAAGTCTGCCAGAGATTGAACCATTTCTGGATTTGAACCCCCAGCAGAATTCCGTATTTAATGAAGTATCCGATTCAATAAAAAACGGATCATACCGTACTTTTTTACTGGAAGGTGTAACAGGAAGTGGAAAGACAGAAATCTATCTCCATGCCGCAAAAACAGCACGCACCATAGGGAAATCATGCCTTGTACTGGTACCTGAAATTTCACTCACACCGCAACTTGTCAATCGATTCCGCTCCCGTTTCGGAGATCAGGTAGCGGTACTTCATAGTGGAATGGATGAAGGTGAACGTTTTGATGAATGGTCAAGAATAAATCAGGGATTGGCATCAATAGTTATTGGTGCAAGAAGTGCGGTCTTTGCGCCTATGAACAATTTGGGCCTGATTGTGGTAGATGAAGAACACGATTCTTCATACAAGCAAAGTGAGAGCCCCCGATATCACGGACGTGATGTGGCTATTTATCGTGGATTCATTTCAGGTGCTACTGTTTTACTTGGTTCTGCGACTCCGTCACTTGAATCAGCAAACAATGTAAAGATTGGTAAATTTAAACTTTTAAATTTACCTTCACGCATCCATCAAGGCCTTTTGCCGGAGGTAAGGCTGCTGGATATGAAAACAGTCCCAGGACAAAAAGGGAGCCCCTATTTTTCAAGTGAACTCGTAGAAGCACTGCGTCTGCGCCTTAGAAAAAAAGAACAAAGCATATTATTTTTAAATCGTCGAGGCTTTGCACCATTAGTACGCTGCCCTAAATGTGAGTCTACTTTTACATGTCCAAACTGCAGCCTGAGTCTTGTTTACCACCAAAACGAAAATCAGATGCGTTGCCATCAATGTGATTTAACGAAACCAATACACGATATTTGTATTGAATGCGAAAGTGAACAGGAACCGCTGATCATCGGTACAGGAACAGAACAAGTTGAAGAGAATCTCAGAATATTTTTTCCTGATGCACGAATTTTAAGAATGGACCGTGACACTTTACATGGTAAGCATGCCCTGTCCAGAATGCATAATCGAATTAGCAAACACGAAGTAGATATTGTGATTGGCACTCAACTGGTTACCAAAGGTCATGACTTTCCGGAAGTAACTCTGGTTGGAGTAATTTTATCTGATTTGTCATTGAACATTCCGGATTTCAGGTCCAGTGAAAGAACTTTTCAATTATTAACTCAAGTGGCCGGACGTGCTGGACGGGGTAACAAACCTGGAGAAGTACTGATTCAAACACACAATCCGCGTCATCACAGCTTAATCTGTGCAAAAGAACACGATTCTTTCCAATTTCGTGAAATTGAACTGGAACAGAGAAATAATCTTAGAATGCCACCGAATTACTCCCTTACCATGATTTTATGCAGCAGTCCTCGTGAAGAACGGGCCGAAATCTTAGCTAGGGAATTAGATAATAAAATCAGAACGATTTTATCCGACAGCAAATTAACTGCCTGTAATAATCTAAATAACTATGATCACACATATTCTACTGCCAAAATCATCGGACCTTTTGAAGCACCAATAAAAAAATTGCGAAACAGGTTCCGCTGGCAACTGCTGCTGAAAGCAGACAATGTTCGACCTCTCCTGAATTTGCTGCATCTGGTATTTGAAAATCCTCCCGCGACTAAACGTGATGAATTGATCCAGATTGATGTTGACCCACATAATCTGATGTAAAAAGAACTAAAGCTTCAATTGTTCTTATTAAAATTAAATTAACTCTTCATCGTGATTTGTCCAAATCTGCTGAATATGGTAATTTAAAAAATTCAAACCTT
>JAKUUF010000065.1 GCA_022448705.1 SAR324 cluster bacterium
ATGTAATAAGATTCTTTGCTACCCTGCCTAATGCATTGCTTGAGTTGAAAACTAAGTCAAATCATGTTGAACATTTACTTGAACTGCCTCATGGCGGAAAAACAGTAATTTCATGGTCGGTGAACCCCCAGGCAATCATAAAAAAGGAGGAACTCAAAACAGCAACCTTGGATGAACGGCTAAAGGCTGCCAGAATGGCTTCAGATGCAGGATACAAAGTTGCATTCCATTTCGATCCTATGATTGATTATCCTGACTGGGAAAAAGGGTATCAGGGACTGGTGGAACAGATTATTGACAATATTTCCCCAGAAAGAATTGCATGGGTCAGCCTTGGCACACTACGTTACATTTCTTCACTGAAATCGATCGTGGATGAACGCTTTCCTAACAGTCGTGTATTTTTAGGTGAATTTGTCCCCGGAATTGATGGTAAAATGCGATATTTAAAAAAAATACGCCAACGTCTGTATCGGAACGTACAGCAGAAAATACAAAAACTGGCTCCTGATGTACCAACATATCTCTGTATGGAAAGCAGTCACCTCTGGAAAAATTCTATGTCCAATCAGCCTGAAACCGCTCCGGAGATGGAAGGAATTCTTTTAAGAAGTTTAGAGAAGCGTTATCCAAAGGAAGCACAATGCCTGATGTAAAATTGGTTGAGATCATTCCACTGTTTCCTTTACACGGAACTATTCTACTGCCCGGATCTGTACTTCCACTACACATTTTTGAAACACGTTATCGACAGATGGTGGAACATGTTTTGGAAAATGATGAACTGATGATAGGTATAATCCAGCCTGAAGCACTGGATTCAAAAAAACTTTGTGATGTAGGCTGTGCTGGAACAATTGAACATTCACAGCAACTGCCAAAAGGAAATTATCTGATTCAACTGCACGGTAAATCCCGCTTTCAGATTGTTGAAGAACTGAAAACCGACACTCTCTACAGGAGGGCCAGGGTAAAGTATTCTTCATTTACACATGACATCGAAGAAGCCAGTCTCTCAAAGGATATAGAACTCTTGTACAAAAATTTTCGTGAATATTCTGAAAGAAATAAGTTAAAAATTGAATGGGAAAAAATAGAAGAGATTCCTGCAAATTACCTTGTTAATTTACTCAGCATGAACCTTGATTTTTCCGGAATTGAAAAACAAACTCTTCTGGAATCTCCAGACCTTGATTCCCGCCTTGAGGACTTGATAGCTTTGATGGACATGTCAGGATTGAATGAAGATTTAACTGATTCTTCACCAAATTATTTGAACTGAAACCAAAAATTTGGGTTTCCAGCCAAAGCATTTTGAAATAACGACAAGACTATTTATAAAATCCTTTACACAATTCCCAAAAGTTAGTCGAAACCGGTCCTAACCAACATCTAAAACTGAATAAAACAATAATCAATGAATAAAACTGCAAAAACATTCCTGTTTAAATTTCTCTTGTTTCCAATAATCATTGTTATCGATTATTCCCCAACATATGGCCAAAAATCATCTGCATATCATCCAAACCCTGTTTTAGGTTTTGTAGACGGGAAACAGGTAACATTTGAAGATGTACGAAACAAAAAAACGAATGACCTGAGCCAGCAGCTTTATCAGCAATTGAGCGTCAGAATGATGGAATATTCAATTAAAAAACTTGCAGCAAAGTATTCAGAAATTAACCTGACACCGGAAAAAAAAGTAACTCTCAAAGAAATTGTTGCTTTTTTTGAACAAAATAACCTTCAGGAACGAGGAACACTTGAACAGCTCCGCCCCCAGATAAAGCAGTTTCTACAGCAGCAAATCCGCAATCAGCACCTGTTAAACCAGTACTCACTGGCCTTGGAAAAAGGTTGGGTAGTTTCTCATCTGAAACCTCCTTCTGAATTTATGCTGGCAGGAAATATAAAAACGGGCTATCTCAGAGGCAACAAGAAAGCATCCGTAATCCTGCTTGAATTTTCTGACTATCAATGTCCCTTTTGCGGAAGGGTACAGCCCACAATAAGCAGGCTCATAAATGATTACAAAGACAGGGTCGCTTTCGGCTATAGGCATTTTCCGCTGTCTTTTCATAAAGAGGCTGATGAAGCAGCCATTGCTGCTGAGTGTGCTCGGGAACAAGACAAATTCCTAGAATTGCATCTTCTGTTATATATACGTCAAAAAGCACAGACATCAAGTGATCTGAAAAATTATGCACGAGAAATAAAAGTAAGGTCTCCTGAAAAATTTGACAAATGTCTGGACAGCGAAAAATTTCGCGGACTGGTCGAGCAGGATATCAAGGACGGTTCAAAGCTGGGTATTACAGGAACGCCAGGTTTTTTAATTGGAGCATTCAACCCAAAGACCGGAGAAATAAAGGGTGAAGTTCTCTCTGGTGCACAACCATACAATGTATTTAAGAAAACACTGGACAAATACTTGAGCCGGCAATAAAGCTTATGAGCCAATCCGATCTTCGCCAAGCACTGGAGAATATTGAGGACCCACGTATTCTGGTTATTGGTGATCTAATGCTGGACCACTATTCATGGGGAGAAGTGGATCGTATTTCTCCGGAAGCTCCTATTCCTGTTATGAGAGTACTGAGGGAAGACCAACGATTGGGAGGAGCAGGGAATGTTGTGATGAACCTGGCTACTTTGGGTGCAGAAGTTTCTGTCTGCGGAGTTACAGGTAAAGATGAAACCGGAGACATCATCAACAAACTGCTTGCAGAAAATGAAGTTGATCGTTCCGGAGTTATAGTCTCAGAAAATCATAAAAGCTGCCTCAAGCATCGAATGATAGCAGGACAAACCCATTTGCTCCGCATGGACATAGACCCTGACCCCGACACAGATTTTCCTCAAAATCAACTGATTGAATATCTGCAAGAGAAAGTCCCTAACTGTGATGCGGCAATAGTTTCTGACTATGGAAAGGGACTGCTAAGCTCCTCTGTTCTCAATGAACTTGCTTTATGCGGGAAAAAACACGGAATACCCATTATAGGTGATCCCAAACGTACTACAGATTACAGCATATATCAGGACTTTACCCTCATAAAACCTAATCGCAAGGAAACTGAAGCAGCAGTTGGGTTTTCTCTCAACAATCGAAATGACATTCTTCGGGCTGCAGAAAAACTGAAAAAAGAAGTTCGTCTGGATTACCTGGTAATCAGTCTTGATCAGGATGGTTTGCTGCTTTTTCAAAGCCCTGATGATTATCAATTTTTTGAAGCTCAAACACAGGAAGTGTTTGATGTCGTGGGAGCAGGCGATACGGTCAGCAGCGTACTGGCTTTTATGATTGCCGGTAAAGCAAGTATTGAACACGCGGCTTATTGGGCACAACTTGCAGCCAGCATGGAGATTCAACATGTAGGGGTTGTTTCATTTACAAAAAATGAACTGCTTCAGCGCTTTGAGTTTGGAGAATCATCCACGAAAATAATGACAATAGAACAACTTTGCCGAACTTTGCCAAGTGAATTGCCTGTTGTATTTACAAATGGCTTCTTTGACAATATCTCAGCAGGACACTTGAAGTTCCTAGATCAATTGAAGACCCTGAAAGGGTTTAATGTGGTTGGAATCAACAGCGACAACAGTATTGATGAACAAAAAGGGGCGCTTCCATTACTTAATGAGCGTGAACGTGCATTGCTGCTGTCAGCTGTAGAAGCAGTAGACAGAGTAGTGATTTTTAATGAGCTTGATGCCGGTTCCATGATCAGGCGTATTCGTCCCCAGATAGTAGTTAAGGGGAAGCGTTTCCTCAACAAAAAGATGCCTGAAGAAAAAGCCATTGAGGAAACCGGCGCCAAACTTGAATTTTTTCCTGAATATTAATATCTGCTGATATTATATCTTTACCTTCATTTTTACTCAAAATTTTGAGTTAAATAAAATACTGAATTCAACAATCTTTAATTAAATTATTAAGAGCAATGAGTGTAAACATTTCTGATGTATTGGACATCGTAAGTCGCCAGAACCAATGGAGAGGTAGAGAGGCGATCAACCTGATTGCCAGCGAAAATGTGCAGTCTGATGCAGTCAAACAGGCCGAGATTAACGATTTTATGGGACGATACGCAGAAGGACATCCCAACACAGATCAAAAAGACGGGCGATATTATGAAGGCACCCGCTATATAGACCAAATAGAGAGCATGGCTGTTAGCGAAATGATCAAGCTGGCAAAGTGTCTTCAAGCGGATGTGCGTCCGGTCAGCGGAAACGCGGCAAACACTGCGGTCGCTTTAGGAATATTGCGAGGAAATGACACAGTGATTGTGAACTCAATTGAGAATGGAGGGCATATCAGTCATAACCCCATAGGAGTTGTAGGAAGAAGAATTCAAGTCCGTGGAAAAGTTCTCACACCAGGACGTGAAAATTCAATTAATCTGCATTTCTGGCCAACCACCCAAGACGGATATCATCTGGACACGCCAAGATGTTTGGATTTGCTGGAACAAACTTCTCCTAACTTGGTTATTCTGGGCAAAAGCCTGTTTCTTTTTCCTGAACCTGTTAAAGAAATTGCTGAAGTATGCCGTGCTAAAAACATCCCCATACTTTATGACGGCGCTCATGTACTGGGACTAATAACAGGCGGACAGTTCCAGGATCCGTTTAAAGAAGGTGCACACTTTATTAATGCCAGCACTCACAAAACTTTTCCGGGACCTCAACGCGGCGTTATTCTAGGAAACATGCGCAGCGAACAGGAAATGAAATGGTGGAACAGCGTGGACAGAGGTGTGATGCCCGGCTCTTCAAGCAGTCACCATTTACATACTCTGCCAGGGATGTTGATAGCAATCAGGGAAATGGCTGAATATGGACATCAATATGCTTCGCAAACAGTTGCTAATGCCAAAGCATTCGGTCAGGCTCTTGCTGATGAAGGTGTTAATGTGGAAGCAGAAGAGTTTGGTTTTACGGAAAGTCACCAGTTGGCACTGAACGTTACCAACTTTGGAGATGCAAAAACAATTGCCCGCTCCCTAGCAGAGCAGAACAACATCATCACAAATTATAACCTTCTTCCCGGAGATAAAGACCCGAACAATCCTTCAGGTTTAAGAATTGGTGTACAGGAAATGACACGCTATGGCATGAAAGAAACTGACATGCAGGAACTTGCGGCCCTGATGAAGGCAGGACTGGAAGGAAAAGTTGTAAAAGACCAGGTCGTACAATTACGCAGTCGTTTCACTGAAGTACACTATGCCTGATCAATTCAAAAGCCGTATTTTATCAGACTTACTGCAAAGGGAATAATGTATATTCTCAGTCAGACGTTTTTACGGACTTTCTTCCATGTGTTGATTTTTTCTTCCGCCAGATAAAGTTCAATGGAGTTCCTTCAAAGCCAAAATGATGGCGGAATTGGTTGGCAATATATCGCTCATAGGCAAAATTGGTTTTGTCAGGATTGTTTGTCATGAAAACAAACGTCGGGGGTGCAACACTGACCTGATTACCGTAGAAAACTTTGGTTGGACGACCTGATTTAGAAGGTGGCGGATGTTGATTAACAATGATCTGCAGCATGGTATTCAGATCTGAAGTCTGTATACGCCGAACAAATTGTTTGTGCACTTGAAAAATGAGATCAAAAATCTGATGCACTCGCTGCCCGCTCTTGGCACTTACAAAAATAAGCGGCGCAAAACTTATAAAGTTCAATCTGTGCAGAACCTCATTTTCAACTTCCTTTCTGCTTTTACCTTCCTTTTTTGCCAGGTCCCATTTATTCAGAACGATGATCAATGACTTCCTGCGCTCATTCACATAACCGGCAATTTTCAAAACCTGTTCGGTGATTCCTTCCACAGCATCAATTATCAGCAGAGCTACATCTGAGCGTTCAATCGACCTGAGCGCGGATACGATGCTGAAGGTTTCTATTTTCTGGCTGACTTTACCCCGTCTTCGTATTCCTGCGGTGTCTACCAGAAGAATCTCCTGTCCTTGGTAAACACAAAGACTGTCTACCGGATCTCTTGTAGTACCGGAAACAGGATCAACAATCATTCGTTCCTTGCGGAGCAGGGCGTTTACAATTGATGATTTGCCTGCGTTAGGTTTTCCGACAACCGCAACAGCTACAGGAGTTTCAGGATTATCCCGCTGCTTTTCGGAATCTAGATTTTTCTGTTGGAGGGGAACTTTTTGATTTACTTCCTGAAGCAGGCCTTCAATGCCGCGATTATGCTCGGAAGAAACAGGAAATATTTTCTCAATGCCAAACTGGTGAAACTCCAGGCTTTCATTTTCGAGACGTTGATTATCTGCTTTATTGACCACTACAAAAAGCGGTCTTCCTGCTTCAACTAATGTGCGGTATATTTCTTCATCTGCATGAGTCCAGCCTTCCTGTGCATTAACAACAAATAAAACACAATCCGCTTCTTCAACAGCAAGTTGTGCCTGCTGTGCCATTTTCTGTATGAGTGAGGTTTCCGCAACTGGCTCAAAGCCGCCAGTGTCAACAACAATAAATTCAAAGCCGTGATACTGTGCTTTTCCATAATTGCGGTCTCGAGTTATTCCGGGTTTTTTCTCAACAAGGGCAGAGCGTCGGCCAATTAGGCGGTTAAACAATGTTGATTTTCCAACATTTGGCCTGCCGACAATGGCGGCAATGGAGAGCGGACTGGACATGGATTGCTGCAGAAAATGCTATACATCAAGATTCTTTACTCTGAGTGCGTTTTCCTCAATGAAGTTACGGCGGGGTTCAACGTGGTCTCCCATCAAAATTGTAAAGATCCCGTCTGATTCTACTATATCTTCAATGGTTACCTTTTTAAGTGCCCTGACCTCAGGATTAAGTGTTGTTTCCCATAATTGTTCCGGATTCATTTCACCCAATCCTTTGTAGCGCTGGATATACATGCCTTTTTTACCGAAGTTTATCATAAAATCCAGCACTTCAAACCATGATTGAAAAAAATGGCTTTCACCTTCTTTTTCTTCAGTTAAAACCACCCCTTTTTCACCCAATGCAGCTTTAAGTCTCAAATGTTCCTCAAACATCTGAGAATAATCATAGGCACTCAGGTTTTCCAGCAAATTTAGAGAAAGTTCAATTTGTTGCCCGTTTACTTCGATTAAAACATTGCTACCCTGTTTCTCAGGATCAACTGTAAGTTTATAATCATTATATATATTCTTCAAACCGCCGATGCAGTTAATAATATGATCTGCGCCTCCTAAATCAATCTCAATTTGGTGCTTAAGCAGCAGATTGATCAGCATGGTCAGATTTGGGTTATAGCACAATCGATCGTAATGGGTTCTGTAAAGTCTGATCTGCAGTGCAGTCCGGAAAAGTTCCTCACCACTGATTGCAGCTCCGTTCTCAGGCTTGAGAATTAATGTCTCACTTGAAGATCTAACAAGCCTTTCAGTCAATTCATTTTCATCTCTCACGTAAAAACTGGAACGCCCTTTTTTCGCCCTGTATAAAGGTGGCTGAGCAATGTAAAGATAACCATTCTCAATGATTTCAGGCATTTGTCTGTAGAAGAAGGTTAGAATCAGGGTCAAAATGTGGCTGCCGTCGACATCCGCATCAGTCATGATAATAATTTTGTGATAGCGGATTTTTTCAAGATTAAATTCTTCCTTGCCGATTCCGGTACCCATCGCAGTTATGATGGTTTTTATTTCTTCATTGGTGAGCATCTTGTCAAAGCGTGCCTTTTCTACATTTAAGATTTTACCTTTCAGAGGCAAGATGGCCTGATTTTTTCGATCACGACCCTGTTTAGCAGATCCACCAGCGGAATCTCCCTCTACTAGGAACAGTTCACTCAGAGAAGGATCTGATTCTTGACAATCTGCAAGTTTTCCTGGAAGTGTGCTGAATTCAAGAACATTTTTCCTTCTCGTAAGTTCTCTTGCTTTTTTCGCAG